>JAUYDU010000264.1 GCA_030691665.1 Chloroflexota bacterium | reverse complement strand
GTTTGGGCTACGTCCGGGAGTTCCGCTATGCCGCCGACGGCAGCGGGCAGCAGTGTAGGCGTCGGCGTGGGGGTGGGCTCCGGCGGGCAGGTGGCCGGCGTGATGGCGATGAGGCCGTACTGGCCGAGCGGGTCCTCGTCGACGAGGCCGTCGCCGTCGTTGTCGCTGCCGTCGATGGGGTCCTCGCCGATGGAGGTATCGCCGTCGCTGTCGTAGCTGTAGGAGAGGCCGTGCAGGATGGGATCCTCGTCGGTGAGGCCGTCGAAGTCGTCGTCGCCGGGGCTGACGTTGGCGGGGATGTCGTTCATCTGAGTGCCCAACGGGTCGGAGATGGCCATGGTGCCCAGGGTGAAGAACAGGTAGGTGGTGGTGCCGGCGCCGCCCACCACCGTCCAGGAGTAGCGGCCCAGGACGCCGCGGGAGCCGGAGGGCTCGCCGGCGTCCCCGGGCGGATTGTAGATGTCGGACACCGTGACGCCGTAGCCAGTGGCCGTTATGAACGTCAGGTCGAGCAGCACGCTCTGGGGGTCCACCATGATCAGCGAGGTACCGGCGCCGTGGTTCCAGCCGCTGGCTACCGGGACGACCTTGCTAGCATCGGCGGCGTTGATGACGTAGCCGAAGCCGCCGAAGTTGCCGATCCCTGCGCCGGAGGGCACGTCGTCGATGAAGGTGTCGATCTGGATGGTGTCGTTGACGTTTGCCTGGACGCAGCGGTCGATGGTGCCCAGGGTGGTCGGGCCGTTACCGGTGGTGATCATGTCGATGCCGGTGATGGTGGGGTTTGAGCCCGTGCCGCCGCTGGCCTGGACGGCCTCCTCGCTGCCGCCGGCGGTCCACAGGCCCAGGGCGGCTAAGGCCAAGATGATCACTCCGCTCAAGCCACTGAGTACCGCCGTGTTGCCTGTCGCTTTCATGCGGGTGGCCTCCCTGAATCAGACTAAGAGCGCTGACGTCGCCTGTTGGGAAGTCGGCAATCGCACAGATTTTAGCAGACGCGGAGGGGAATGGAACCTCTCGATCTGCCTCATTGAAACTGTTACCGAAGCGGGTAGTGTTGCCTCAAAAGTACTGTTACCAAAAGGGAGGCACGATGACCCGTCTGACGGTGCATGAGTACGCTGCCGCCCTGCGCCCCCGCTACCGGGCGGCCAGGAAAGGGAGCAAGGGGAGGTCCTGGACGAATTCTGTCAGACGACTGGGCTGCACCGTAAGGCGGCCATCCGGCTGCTTCGTTCGGTGGTCAAGCTGAAGCCAGTTCGCTCCCGAGGCCGGCCGCGGCGCTACGGGCCTGCGGTGGTGGAGAGCCTTGTCCGGTTGTGGGAGGTCGGGGATCGGATGTGCGGCAAGCTTCTGGCCTCCGTCATCCCCGACCTCCTGCCCGCCTCAGGCGGGGGCACGGCGAGTTGCAGGTCGCCCCTGACGTGCGGGCGCTTCTCCTCCAGGTCAGCCCGTCCAGTATCGACCGATTGCTGCGCAAGCACAGAACCGGCGGCCTCAGGCAGCCCAAGCGGCAGCGGCCCGCCACGACAGCCCTGAAGAGCCAGGTGCCCATCAGGACCTGGAGTGAGTGGCAAGGTGTCCCACCCGGCTCGATCCAGACGGACCTTGTCCTTCATTGCGGCGAGAGCACGGAGGGCTTCTTCCTCACCACCCTTTGCGCCGTCGATGTCGCTAGCGGCTGGACGGAGCTCCAGCCTGTCTGGGGCATGGGGAAGCAGCGAGTCGGCACCGCCATGCACCTCATTCGCCAGCGTGTTCCCTTCCCCCTGAGAGCCCTCCACACCGATAACGGCTCAGAGTTCATCAACCACGTCCTTGTGCCCTGGTGTCCGCCAGAGGCGGATCACCCTCACCCGAGGCCGCGGCTACCGCAAGAACGACCAGGCCTATGTGGAGCAGAGGAACTGGCTCAGCGTGCGCCGTCAGGTGGGCTACGACCGCTATAGCTCACGAGCCGCTTACGAGGCCCTGCACCAGCTCTATGGCCTCCTGCGGCTGCAGTTGAACTTCTTCCGGCCGGTCCGCAAGCTGGTAGGGAAGCAGCGCCTGGGAGCCAAGGCCATCAAGCAGTACGATGAGCCCCTTACGCCCTACCAACGGCTCCTCGATTCTGGCATCCTTGATGAAGCTGCCCGAGACATGCTGGAGAATCAGTTCTTGGCCATCAACCCTGCTCAACTGCGGCACAGGACCGAGCAAACCCTACGCCGCCTCTGGAGCCTGGCAGACCGACACCAGGCTGCACCATCCAGTAAGATTGGGTAACACTATTTATGAGGCAGCCATCCCCCCTTCGGTAACAGTTACTTATGAGGCATCACGTAGGGTGCGACGACTTCGCCAATAGGCCTGCGAAAAAATCTCGGTCAGTTTTCCAGGCTGCGGCCACTATTTTCATTCCCCTCGTGGCCGGCGGGCCTCGGGGGCTGCGCGGGGCACCAGGGAGGCCGCCGTCACGTATGGTCGGCGTCCCTTCATGTGCCTGCTGCCCTTGATGTTGAACCGCGCGGGAGAAAACGTTATGGTCGATATGGTCGACCTACTGGCCGTGGTGAAGGCTAACGGGGTTGCAGATTATGAGGCCTGGCATTCCTCGCTCCTCCTTCTTCCTGGAAGAGCGGGCTCGCCAAAGCGTCGAAGGGGGCCGTTACTCAGGGGCCATGCGCGCGTCTATATCCCAGGGGGACCGCCCACGCGATTGGTTCATTACTTGGTGGGTAGGGGCTTTCGGACCATCCCGCGGGTTGAAACCCGCGGCTTCCGAGAACCGAAAATTTGGTGGCACGGGACGCATGCCGCAGGATTGGGGAGTTCACCCACCGGTGGTGAACCAGCTACCCCGCCCACACCTGCGTTGACAGGAGCCAAACGTACAGTGTATGAACTAGCCAACGTCTGCCTGAGCCAGCGAAAGCCATGGCGGGCGACGACCGGTCCCATCGGCCAGACCTGGCAGGGGCCTGCCAGCATCGGAGGTATTACTTGGGAGCGCGAGTGGGGACGATGAATACGCTATGGAAGGCGGGAGCCGCGGCGGGGGCGTTGCTGTTATTGGCGCTGCTCAGTTGCGGCGGGGAGGAGGTTGCCCCCACTATCGTTGTGGACAGCACGGCCGACATCGATGGTCGCGATGGAGTGGTGACCTTGAGGGAGGCCATCCTTCTGGCCAGCGGTGGGCTGGCGGTGGCCGACCTAGACCCGGCGGAGGCCGACAACGTCAGCAAACGGCTCGGGCCTGAGTCCAGCGACACGATCATTTTCGATCCTTCAGCCTTCCCAGCCTCCACTGGCGGCACCATCTCCCTAGTCGCGCCCCTGCCAGCCCTTAGCACCGGCTCGGACACCATCGACGGCTCCCAGGCAGGCGTCATAATCGACGGAGTCAACCACAGTCTCGAGTGCATAGTCATTGGTTCCAACGATAACGCTGTGAGGGGGTTGCAGATTGAGAACTGCCTTAAGGCGGTGATGGTCCAGCCCGGCGCGCAACGGAATGAGATCGGGAGCCCAGGGCCCGGACAAGGAAACGTTATCTCCGCCAACGACGAAGGTATAGTGATCGGCGGTGCCGGGGCCGAGGGCAATGTGGTGCGGGGGAACCTCATCGGCGTCGACGCTGGCGGCAGCACCGCTATGAGCAATCGCAACGGCGTCCACATCTACGCGGAAGCGCGGGCCAACCTCATCGGCGGCAGCAACCCGGGCGACCGCAACATCATCTCAGGCAACGAGGGCGTGGGCATTACTATCAGCGGCAGCGCCAACATCGTCCAGGGCAACTACATCGGCACCGACACAAGCGGTACCGCCGCCATACCCAACGCCTTCGAGGGCATATGGATCGCGCCGGGCGCCCAGGACAACGTGATCGGGGGCAGCACGCCCGAGGAGCGAAATATCATCTCCGGCAATGAGCTGCTTGGTCTGCGAATCTCCGGGCCCGGCGCCACTGGCAACGTGGTCAAAGGCAACTACGTAGGAGTCGACGCCAGCGGCAGCGCTGCCCTGGCCAACCGCCACAGCGTGGATCTCGCCGAAGGCGCACAGAACAACGTCATTGGCGGTTCCGCCCCCGGGGAGGGCAATATCATCTCGGCTGTCGTCACCGGGGTGCTCATCCGCGGCGCCGACACCAGCGGGAACGCCATCATCGGGAACAACATAGGGATGGACGCCACCGGCAGCCAGCCCCTGCCGAGCGCCTACGGCATATGGATCTTCCAGGGGGCCCACGCGAACACTGTTGGCGGGACGGGGCCGGGCGAAGGCAATATCATTGCGGGCAACAAGGTGTTTGGGGTGCAGGTGGAGGGGCCCGAAACCGTCGGCAACGCTATTCGGGGCAACTCTATCTACGACAACGGCAGCGCGGGCATCCGGAACTCGGGCGGGGGCAACGGGGAGCTGAAGCCTCCCATTATTAGCGGTGTCAGCCCACTGGTCGGCAGCGCCTGCCCTGGCTGTGCGGTCGACATCTATTCGGACTCCGGCGACCAGGGCGAAGTGTACGAAGGTGCGACGGCGGCGGACGCCGACGGCCGCTTCAGCTTCGAGGGCAGCCTGTCAGGCCCCAACGTTACAGCTACGGTCACCGACAGCAGCAGCAATACCTCCGCATTTTCCCGGCCGCTGCTGGAAGCGGTGAGACAGTAGCCGCTGTGCTATCAACGAGGCAAGAGTGACCCTCCCTACTACCGGCGGCGATATCTTGAGCCTGCGGCCTGCAGCCCTTACCATATCCTGTGAGACATGGGCATGTCCTGGCGACCGACAGTAACCGTGGTCTTTCTCCTCCTCTCCGCTGCGCTGGCCAGTTGCGGCGGCGGAGAGAAGGCTCCGGCGGGGTCAACGGCCACACCTGCGCTGACACCCGTTCCAACCGCCACGCCCGAGGCGTTGGCCTGCCCCCCTCTCGCTGAGCCCGAGGATCTCCCCCAGGTTCGGGCTTTCGCCGCCGAAATCGAGGGCGCGCTGTCCTCGCAAGACGCTGAATTCTTTCTGGACAGGGCGGTAGAGCAGGAGATAGCGTGCACCGGCCAAGAGGAGAGCGGTCCGTGCGTCGGCAAGGAAGCAGGCACGGTCCTGAAGGGAATCCGTGTTGTCCCCTGGCTCGGGAGTGAAGTAACCCTGGGCACGCTGGACGAGTTCCGTCAGTTCCTCTCCGGGCAATGGAGCATGTATGCGCTGGCCTATCTGGAGCCGGGCAGGTTTATTGCCATGACGACGGCCTCTGCGCAATCGGCGGGCGCGGCGAAGCCGAGCGATGCCTGGCTGATGACCTTCGTCTGGGCGGACGATAGCTGGCGCGTCACCCAATTGACATACGTCCAGCAAGAGAACATTGACGACTGGCTCTCGGCCGAGGCACTTTCCACTGCTTGGGAGCGGTGCACGTACTGGGAGCGGTGGGGACTATCGGAGTCTCCTGCCGGCGAGTGAGGCCAGCCCGCCAGGGCCGGCAGGCAAGCCCCTTGGGACCGCGATGGCCCTGGAGCGATTATGGCGGGCTCCAGGCCAGCATCAGCTCGGCCATCTGGTTTTCCGTCAGGCGGCGGACGTCACTCCCATCGGCGTTCATCAAGTAGATCTCGCCCAAGGGGCTGTCACGGTCCGAGACGAAGGCGATCTGCCGGCCATCGGGTGACCAGGTTGGCCAGAGGTCGTGGGCGGGGTTGCTGGTGAGGTTGATCTGCTCGCCGGTCTCCACGTCGATAGTCAGAATATCGACATCTGGCCGCGTGCGCACCAAGCCCGGCGGCGGCTCCTGCTCCTGGACGAAGGCGCTGTGCCTACTGTCGGGCGACCAGACCGGGTCTGCTCCCTTGCCGAGCGAAGTCATTTCGCCGGTCTCTATGTCCACGAGAAATAGAAGGTTGCCCTTACCACCGGGCTCAGCACCCCACCAGGCGATGCGCTTGCCATCCGGTGACCAGGCGGGGGAGAGGTCGGGGCCCGGCCGGCTGGCCAGCTGACGCAAGTTGCTGCCGTCGCTGTCCATCACAAAGATCTCGCTCTCTTGCTGGCCGGACTCATCGGGCTCGCCCACGTAGGCCCCGAAGGCGATCTGGGTGCCATCGGGCGACCAAGCCGGAAGATAGCCCAGCCGCTGTTCGGTGAAGGCTATCTGCCCACCGGTCGCCACGTCTACGACCTGCAACAGCGACCGCAGCGGCTGCTCGTTCACATCGACCACGGTCATGTAGACAATGCGGCTGCCATCGGGTGACCAGCGAAAGGTGGAAGTGGAGCTGTAGAAGAGGACCGTATCAGCCAGCGTCCGCTCATCACCGCCGTCCACGTTGACCGCCACCAGGCGTCGCGCCCGCATGTCCTCGGCGGCGGGCGTCGCTGGCTCCGCCGTCCCTGGCGTAGGCGTCTCCCCGGCCTGGGGTACGGCGGTAGCTCGCGGAGGCCTTGGCCAGGCGATGAAGGCCAACTGGCGGCCGTCAGGCGACCAGCTGGGCCAGAAGTGGGCCTCGTCGTCGTCCTCCCGGGTGATGCGCCGCTGCTTGCCCCCTTCGGCGGAGACCACGTATACGGCGGGCAAGGATTCGGTCTCTCTCCCCACGAAGGCGATAGCATCCTGAACGGCGCCCACAGGAGAAACAGTGAGCGTGCCCTCCTGACCGCCCCCGCCGCAACTGGCAAGGAAAGCGAGGGCCATCAGGCCCAGGAGCAGCGCCAGGAGGCACGCCCGGAGGCTGGCTGACTCGCAGGACATCGTTTGCCTCTTACACAGCACCGACCGCGTGCCAACCCAGCGGTTTTGGGCTGCCAGATGCGAGATCCGCTATCAGATGGCCAGGCCGCAGGTCGGCGAAAGGGCCTGGGATTTAGCAAAGGGTCCACAATCTACATGAAGACACCAGCGCGCGACACGGCGTTGTTCCGAGGAATTATCGCACGCCCGGTTGTCTTGTCGGGACACCTGCTCGCTATGGCCCCCAGCACGGCTCGCTGTCCTTGCCGCCACTAGTGGTGAGGCGAGCTGCGCCGCTGCCGTCGGGCTTCATCATGTACAGATCAAAGGCGCCCGTACGATCCGAGCCAAACGCGATCCACATGCCGTCGGGAGACCAAGCCGGCTCTATGTCGGTGGCAGGGTGACTGGTGAGATTAATACGGGAGGACCCGTCGGGTTTGACAAGGTAGATCTCATGGTTTTGGTCCTCGATGAACCGGTATGCTATCCACTCGCCGTCGGGAGACCAGGCGGGCTCCACATGGTAGCCCGGCGGCTCGCTCGCCACCACGCGGAGGCCTGAGCCGTCGACGTTGATGGTACAAACCTGGCCAAGGCCTGTGGTGACGTCAGCGGCGTAGAAAGTCAACTGCTTGCCGTCGGGGGACCAGTCACCGAGAAAGGCCCCGGCCCCGCAGGGCTCAGCACTAGCTTCTGGCCGCAGCTCCATCACCGGCTGGACATTGCTCCCATCGCTGTCCATGACCATGATCGCGCCTGTGCGTCCAAATGCTATCCGCCTGCCGTCCGGGGACCATTCTGGGCTGAAATCGCCGGCTGGGGCGTCCGTCAACTTCGTGAGGCCGCTCCCGTCGAGGTTCAGGACGTAGATATGGTAGGTGCCCTCTCGATCGGAAGCGAAGATGAGTTTCTTGCCGTCAGGAGAGAGGTCGCATTCGGCGTCCTCTGCCGGGTTGTTGGTGATGTTGGTCTCTCCCTCGGCGGTCAGCAAATAGATCTCGCCGTTTCCATCACGCCGGGACGAAAAACCGATCTTGCCGATGGGCACAGTAGCTTCCAGCGCGCCCACAGGTGTCGCCGACACAACTGTCCGTGTGGGGATGGGAGAAGCGCTCCCTACCGTCGGCGAAGGCACCACCACCCCCTCGGGAGTCTTCTCACCTCCGCCGCAGGCCGACACCAGCAAAACGCCCACCAGAGCGATGATAGCGGCGAATCTTGTCAAGGCCTGACTTTCTTCCTGCGCCAGTTCCTGTTCCCCCCAAGGCCCGAGCCCCGAACCCGTCCCTTGACAGGCGAACGAAACCACTCATATACTCGCTGGGACAGCGCGTTGACCGTGCTCATTGGGAGCGCTAGGCATCTGCAGTGGATTCTACACCTGTGCCCTGGCGAGGAGCAAGTGGCTGGCCGCGAAAGAACGCGGTGCCTTCGAGCCCACCGAATCTTCTGTTCTTGGAGACGAGCCGCGCATCGATGCCTTTGGCGACGCGTTAGTTGAGTAGGGGTGTGATATGAGATCGATGAGATCGATAGGTTTGACCTTCCTGGCGGCAGGGGCCCTAGCTGCTGTCCTGGCGCTCGTGCTGGGCCTCTGGGGCGATTCGCGGGAGCCAGCGCGAGCGGATGCCTCACTGGTCGTCGGCTACGACATGAACCCTGCAGGAAATAGCTGCCCAGGCACGGGGAACACTGGCGGGACTGACTGCACGTTGGGATCCGTCGAGAGTTGCGTGGAGGTGACCGCAGGCGGCAACTTCGACTTTGACGTCTTCATAGACGGTCTGCCCGAGGGCGAAAGCTTGGCCGGGCCGGACTATTACGTCGGCTGGTTTGCTGGGTTGGCGTTGACGATCAACGGTCCGGAACCCGCGGGGGCTGGCGAGTGGACGCTCGGGGTAAACCTGATCGCTGATGACGCGGGCAGCGTCTTTGGCCTGTCCGGCACCAGTCCGGTGGGCAACACTGTGTCGCCCCACCACGCGGCCGTCGCCGACCTGGGCGTAGCCGAGACGAACCCTCCCTTCACCAAGGGCGTGCTCCACCGCTTCAACGCGACGGTGGAGGCGACGACGCCGGCGGGCGTCTACGGGCTGTTCTTCGACCCGGACGAGGACGGCAATGGTCCGGACGAGGGCGGACCGGTGCTCATGGGGAACAAGGCCGGCGACGACATGTGCACCATCTACGGCTGCGAGCTTTGGGACGCCAACCGCTCTCCCCAGTATGGCCTAGTGGCCGTCGATACTTCCTGTGAAGGCGCGGTGGCGACGCCAGTGCCCTCGCCGACGCCCTCGCCGACGCTCTCGCCGACGCCCTCCCCCACGCCAGCCGCCACTCCCACGCCGGGCGGCCTCGTCGCTGGCTGGAATCACGTCTGCTACGTCGGCCCCGACCGGCCCATTGGGGACGCGCTCGCAGGGATCGAGGGCGACGTTCTTGCCGTCTACCGCCTAACGCCCATTTCCGCCTACGACAGGTGGTTCCCCACCAGGCCGGACCTCAGCAATATCACCGATGTGACCTCCTATGGGCCCCTGTTCATCCTGATGGCCAGCGACGCCGCTTGGCAGCAGGAGCCCGCCGATACAGCGCCGACCAGCATGGACCTGGTCCAGGGCTGGAATAGCGTCTGCTACTCCGGCCAGACCAAAGAGATAGCGGCGGCGACTAGCAGCATTGCTGGAAAGTTTGGCGTACTATACGTTCTAGGAGCCGCCCAGGGCTGGAAACGATTCGTCCCCACCCGTCCCGACGTCAGCGATCTCAGCGAGCTACGCCAATTCCAGGCTCTCCTTATCCTAGTTACTGAGGCGGGTGCCCAGTGGGCCTTTGACCCGTAAAGGCCCAGCCGGGGTCAGCGTCGATAGGCAATGCCGGTTCTCAGCCGGGCTGCAAACCGACTAGGGATACCTGCCACCTCCAGCGCAGCCTGTGAGCGGCCCTTGGCGCCGGGATCTAGGCTGGCCACGACACCGTGGCCCTTTCGCGCCGTCACGGGAGTGGGACATGACTAGCGGAACGCCCCTCTGGTTGCTAATAGGCATAGCTTCGCTCGCCCTTACGGTAGTCGCCTGTGGCGAGGGAGAAGAGGCGCCGACGCCGGTGCGAACGGTCACGCCTGCGGTCGCTTCGCCCTCGCCCCTGGCCACTGCGACGCCGGCGGTGAGTCCAGGCCAGGCGGCGGTCGTCGACCTGGCCAACGTCTCTGCGCTTCTTACCATTTACGCCGCAGATGCGGGCGACCTGAGGAACGACATCCCGTCAGTGGCCGTCGGCGACTTCAACGGCGACGGTATAGGCGACCTCCTCCTGGGAGCACGCTTCGGTGACGGTCCCGACAACGCCCGGGAGGACGCTGGAGAGGCCTATGTCATCTTCGGATCCCGTGATCTGGCGGGCACCGTGGACATTGCCGCTGGTCAGCAGGAGCTGACCATTCTCGGTGCAAAGCCTGGCGACAACCTCGGATACTCGGTGGCCGCCGCCGACGTCAATAACGACAGGCTGGACGACATCATCGTCTCCGCCCCCTTCTCCGAGGGCCCTGCGGCTGACTACCGGACAGACCGCGGCGAGGTCTACGTCATCTTTGGCCAGTCCGCTCTGGGCGGCACAATAGACATCGCCGATGGTAGGCAGCAGGCTAGCGTGGTCGGCGCCGAGGGCTTCAGCATGTTGGGCGATTCCATAGCCGTAGGGGACGTGAACGGCGACGGCATCAGCGACATGATCCTGGGGGCTCCCTTCGCTGGTCGCGTTCCCGGCAGTCCCCACGGCGGCCCAAGGACGGAGCTAGGGGAGGTGTACGTCGTCCTCGGCTCGCCCGCCCTCAGCGGACGCATTAGCATTCCCCAGGGCCAGCAGGACTTCACCATCAGCGGGCCCGAACAGTGGAGCGAGCTGGGGGATGCCGTGGCCGTGGGCGATGTCAACGGCGATGGCATCGATGACATCATCGCCGTGGGGGAAGCGGCCGACGGGCCCGAGGGCAGCAGGCCCAACGCCGGCATCGCCTATGTCATCTTCGGCTCGGCCAGCCTGCAGGGCATGAGAGATACCGCCAAAGACGAGCAGGACGTCACCATTCTGGGGGCCGACGCCCAGGACGCCCTGGGCTTCTGCGCCGCCAGCGGCGACGTCAACGGCGACGCTATTGACGACATCGTCCTGGTGGCCCAGCGGGCCGACGGGCCTAGCGAGGGCCGAGACACCGCCGGCGAAGCGTATATCATCTATGGCCGGCCCGACCTCAGGGGGACCATTGACACCCTTAAGGGCGACCAGGACATCACCATCATCGGCGCCGACGCCCACGACCTTCTCAGTTCCTGCCGGGCCGACCGCGATGTCAACGGCGACGGCATCGACGACATCATTTTGGGCAGCAGCTTCGCCCGCGGCCCTGGCAACAGCAGAAACATGGCCGGCGAGGCCTACGTCATATTCGGCTCCTCTGAGCTCGGGCCAGCGCTGGACCTGGCCCAAGGGGGCGAGGACGTGGTCTTCTTTGGCGCCCAGGATACGGATCGCCTGGGCGCTGCCATGGCCAGCGGCGACCTCAATGGTGACGGCGAAGAGGAGATCATCCTGGTGGCCAGCGAGGCGGCCGGACCGGCCAATGCCCGGCCGGGGGCCGGCGAGGTTTACGTGATTGCGGCCATTGGCGAAGGCGACTAGGAGGCGGCCGCCCCCTGCGACCGGGGCGCTCCGCAGCCCTCGGACAGATCCAGAAAAGGCTGCCGCCCATTTATAGAGGCACGTTTCCAGAAAGTTATTTTCCTGATTCCTTGGATTTTTCCCCTTTTTAGGCTGTGGGGGTACTTGACAAAGTATGGGGGTGGGTGTATAACACGATCGTTCGCTACAACGAAACATAACGCAGCCGCTCCCTGCCGGCCGGGGGCTGATGCAAAACAGACGAGGTATGTCTGCTTCGGCTGTTTTGAAGGAGGAGCGCTATGGCCGGCCATCGATTGCTATTTGTTTCTGTCTCTCTCTCCCTCCTCACATTTCTCCTCTTATTCTCCTCCGCTGATCGGGCTACCGCTGTCTCCTGGAAATCAAGCTACCGTATGTACACTACCAGCACTACGGCCGAAGCCAACGCCGACATCATCTCGTACTATGACGTAGCCGGCGGCAACTCCAACTTCGCCAAGCTCATCATCTCCAGCGCCCCGCCGGAGTGGTACATAGCCCCAGACTCGGAACTCGCCAACGGCTCCGCCGTAGGTGACATCGTCTCCATCACAACCCTGAGCCTCCTGAACGGCGTATGCAACTCGACCATTGCCGTCACCATACCCTTCTTCGAGGGCACCACCGCCGAAACCAACACGGTGGCCTGGGTGGGCGACGGCTCCAACCTGACGAGTGACCCCGACGGCAACGGCCTGCCCGAGGCGATCGACAAGTACCCCGAGTTCCTCAACCTCGTCTTCGGCAACCTGAAGCCGCGGGTGCGCTACTACGGTTACACCACCGTCACCACCGGGGCGCCCCCCACCCACCTCAACTTTGTGGTCTTCAACCCGGGCCAGTTTGGCGGTGGGACGGGCTACCCAGGGTTTCCCGCCCCGGACCAGCAGATGGGGGACGCCCTGGGCTACATGAACTTCATCCTGCTGAACAACCCTGACCCCGACCAGCCGGCGACTCCCAGCACCATATCGGAGTTCTGCACCCCCCTGGGCACCACCAGCACCCTCTGGGGCAGGACCCACGGCCAGGGGCACCGTACCGACAAGGCGGGTCTTAACCCTGAGCTCACCTCGGCGTGCACGAACTACTGCGCCAACGCCCTCGACGACGGCGGCCTCGGGGAGCCGGATGGCTGGGTCAACGACGGCTGCCCGGCCATCGGCGCTGCTGCCGAGACCGTCGCCCAGTGCGCCAATGCCCTCGACGACGACGGCGACCTGTGGGTAAACGACGGCTGCGCGACGCAGGGTGCCGGCCACGCCGAGGAGAACCATCAAGGCATCAATGACGACCTTAGCGACGACAGCGTAATCGACGACGGCTGCTTCCTCATCCCCGACAAGTGCGGCGACCAGATAGACAACGACGCCGATGGCCTGCTGGACGAGGACTGCTACGCGGTGCGGGCCGCGAACCCGCCGGCCAGCAGCGGCATCTACGGCGGCAACACCCACCTCTTCCACGCCTACGGCCTCAGCTACCGCGACGCCGATGCGGACGGCATCGCCAACGAGGAGGACGGCTGCCCGTTCAACGCCGACCGCCTCAACATCGGCGGGACGGGGCAGAACAGCTCCCGCGAGCTGGTGTCCTCCGGCACGTCGAGCGGTGGCAATGAGTGCGACGACGCCGCCGATGACGACGGCGACGGCGTGGCCAACGACGGCTGTCCCGGCGGCCCGCCCCCCCGGGAGCTGGACCTAGTTCGCGCCGGCGGCGTTGGTGACATCTGCGACGCCGGGTTTGCCGGCCTCGACGCCGACGGTGACACCTTCCAGAACCGGCAGGACGACTGCGCGCTGGTCGCTGACCCCCTCCAGATCGACAACGACGCCGACCGCTGCGGCAACAACACCAGCGACGACGGGACCGATGACGCCGTCGTCAACGACGGCTGCGGCCAGGTCGGCGATGCCAAGGAGTCGGGCGCCCAGTGCACCGACGCCGTCGACAGCGACGGCGACACCGCGATCAACGACGGCTGTCCCCTGGTCGGGTCCGTTGCCGAGTACTGCGTCAGCGGAGACTTCGGGACCTGTAACGACGGCATCGGCAACCTGTGCGACATACTAGGGGCCGGGGGCATCGGCCTGGGCCCCACTGTCGTCGACGGCGCCTTCGCCAAGGACATGCCGGTGGCCGCCCTCTGCATAGGCGGGGTGGACGCCGACGCCGGCGGGTGGGCCACCCCCGGCGGGCTGGGCGACGGCTGGTGCGACACCGAGGAGACGGCGCTGGGGGTGGTAGCTCCCAACACGGCCGCCAAGACACCGGAGTACACCGGCCTCGACTACAAGATCGTGGTGGGCGGCGTGCCCCAGCCCATGGACCCTGTGCCGGCTATCTGCAATGACAACCAGTGGTACGTCAGCGCCGGCGACGCCCTGGGCAACGGCCCGGCGACCGACAACGACGGGGACACCCTCGCCAACGCCCTTGACATCGGCGTGGGTCCGGACTGCGACGCCATCGCCACCGACACCGACCAGGACGGCGTCTGCAACGGGGCCATCGCTGGGACCGAGTGCCGGACCGCCAACGACAAGTGCGCCAGCACCTGGGACCCGGGGCAGCTCGACCTGGACAAGGCCTTCGTGGGATCGGGCCCGGACGTGGGCGGCGACGCCTGCGACACCGACGACGACGGCGACGGCCTCACCGATGTCGCCGAGTGGAAGCGGGGGAGCGACGCCAAGAACGTCCTCAACCCGCGCTCGCTGGACATGGACTACAGCGGCGGCGTGACCACGCTGGACATTCTGGCCTTCGGTGCCGGCGCCTATGCAAAGTCACTGGCCGGCAGGACTCTCGTTGACATCGGCCAGTGCAAGGTGCAGCCGTGGCACTACTACTTCTACCAGAACATCACCCAGGTGGTGCCTTCCGGGGTCAAGCAGATCCGCATGTGGTTCGCCGATGACGTCATCTTCCAGTACGCCAAGGACACCGACAACAACGCCTGGAGCTGCAAGCTGACCGCCAACCGGATGCTGGGCTGCACCATCACCACCAACGCGACCTTCAACGACGTGCTCACCATCAAGGCGGTGTCCTGCGCCCAGAAGCAGGTGGTCTGCTGGCAGTGGAGAGACAAGACGATTGCGCCGACCCTCACCGGCGGTAGCTGGAACCACACCGACTGCGCGACCATCCCGGTGCCGTAAGGTGCCTGGAGGGTTATTAGCGGAAATAAGGCATAGCCGGGCCAATCTTAAGAAAGGGGGTGCGGCCATAGATACGAGAGGAATCGTTAGCGGTAAGGTTTTGGTAAGCGCATAGTTAAGGGGGTGCGGTCATGAGAAGAAAGTTCATAGTAGGCGGGGGGCTTGCTATAGCCCTAACCTTAGCGATGCTGGGGGTATGGCTGTTTGGCCATACCAACCAGACTACCCAGGCAATGCCGCCCGTGACCGTTGCGTTCGACATGAACACGGTGTTGAACACCTGTCCGGGCACGGGCAACGGCGGAGGTACCGACTGCACGCTAGGCCCCATCGATGATTGCGTGAATACCGCCGTCGGCTCCGACATATACTTCGACGTGATCATGGACGATATGCCCCTGGGCGAGGCCTTCCAGGGCCCTGACTACTACGTCGGCTGGAGCCTGCCTGCCGGCCTGGCCTTGACTATCAGCCAGCCAGTACCGTCAGGAGTGGGCGAGATCACGGTCGGAACAAACCTGATCGCTGAAAACGGGCTTGGCGGCCCGTTCATCAGCGGCAGTAGTCCGGTGCCCTACGCGGTTTCGCCCGGCCACGCGGCCGTTGCCGACTTCGGCACGGCCGAGCTGAACCCTCCCTACACCCAGGGCGTGATCCACCGCTTCAAGGCGACGATAGGGGCGACGGCGCCGGGCGTCTACGGGCTGTTCTTCGACCAGTCGATGGCTGGCGGTCCCGTGATCATGGGGGCCGTGCCCGGGCCCGACTTGTGTACCGCCTACGGGTGCACGCTGCTGGACGCCACCGGTCCCAGCCAAATACCTCCCTTGCCTGCCTACGGCCAGATCGCCATCGCCCCGACCCTCTGCCCGGTGAAGTCTGACTTCGAGAAGTCCAGCTTCGACGTCGCCGGCATCTACGACGGGAACAACATCGAGGACCCGGTCTCTCCGACCCCCGGCCCCTGCAACGACGGCTTCGACAACGGGGGCGACATGCTAGCCGATATCGCCGACCCCGATTGCTGGGACCCGTACGCTGCAGGGACGGACATCCCGGTGAGCGAGGATGTCTGGCTCAAGGTCCACGAGGACATCCACCTGCTGTCGACTCAGGTGCTGCCCCCGGTCGTCCCGGCCATGGAGACCACCACCTGCACGCCGCCGGAGAGCATCGTCACCCCCGGCACGCCGGGCGGCGAGTGCTCGTTGCACGTGGACAACGTGCTGCCCACGATTGTCACCCTGGACGGGGTCCCGCTCATCTGCGATGTGGGCACCCTGCCGCCGGGCGTGGTCATGTGTGGCGTCCTTCCTCCCCCACTCGAGGGCTGCGGCCCGTCGGTGGGCCTGCCCCCGGGTGAGTGCCAGACGACCACAACGATCAAGGTAGTGTGGCCCCACGTCCTCGACAAGCACGTGACCACCATGCCCTTGCCGGTCAGCGTGGTGGAGGACCTGCCTCTGGAGGACTGGGACGTCCACTGCTACGAGCCGAGCTCCCACCGCTGGGTCTTCACCAACCACGTGGACCCGGCTGGCGGCTCGGTCGACCCTAACCCGCTCAACAACGACAAGACCCTGAACGTGGACCTGGACTGCATCGGCGATGCCGATGTGGTGGACCAGAGCTACGTGGTCACGGCGGTTCCGCCGACACACCCGGTGATTGGCCTACCCTGGATCGAGCACAGCACGGTCACGGGCCTCGCCTCGGGCACCATCGGCGTGACCAAGACCCTCCGCAACGACGGCCCCTTCGGGCCGGCAACGGTCACCTATTCCGGTGGCGGGGTTGTCGCTGCCTACACCGGCATGTCGGTGTTCCTGGGCGACTGCACGGTCTCGGCGATCGCACCCGGTCAGGTGAGCCTGCCCTCTGGGATAACCGTGCTGCCTCAGGAGAACTACACCCTGACCTGCGGCCGCGGCGGCATCGAGAGGGACGACGACGGTGACATGCTCATCGACGAGGACCCCATCAACGGCGTCGACAACGACTTCGACTGCATAGGGGGCCCCCCCTTCGGCTGCACAGTCCCGGGCGGCGCCTGCACGACGGGCGCGCCGAAGTGCGACGAGGACGCCCCGTTCTACTTCGTCACCCTCGCCTTCCAGGATGGCGTCAGCGGTCCCAAGGAGCCGCACCTGAGCGACCCCAACCTCCTCAACAACGGGCCACTTGCGCCCGCCCTGAAGACGGTGGCGGTGGTGCGGCCGTTCACGGCCGACTTCAACTACTACGCCACCAGCGTCGGCCCTGACGTGCAGACGGATCCCGCGCCGGCCACCTCGTGCGTGGTCAGCCCGGCCATCGGCTGCAAGACGGAGAGCCTGAGCTTGATCCCAGACCCGCCGCTGGTCCTTCCCTGGCCTGGCGCGCAGTCGCTGGCTCTCAACATGATCGTCCTGGGCACCGCTCCGGGCCAGGTCATCTGGACCACCAGCCCGGCGATGACGCTGGCCGCCAAGGCCGGGTTCTTCGACTTCAGCGTGAAGGTGAGCGTCGCGCCGCTCGGCGTCGACTGCGTCATCCCGGTGGCTGGAACCAGCGACCTGGGCAACGCCTGTCTGCCGCCTGCGGGCTACCCCAACCCGTACGGGTTGGTGTACCTGCCGGACCCGCGCTGCGCCGTTAACGCACCCAACGCGGTCGACGCGCTGTTCCCGCCGAACAGAGACCCCGCCAAGGGCCCGCCCGGTACCTGCTTCTCCTCCTGGTCCAGCAATCTGGACGGCGTGGCGAAGCTGATCCAGTTGTCGAACCCCGGGTCTTTGCTGGTAGGCCGCTACTGCGGCTACGCTGACAGCGCTCTCGACACCCCGGTCAACGTGCTGCTGTACGACCTGAGCGGCGGATTCGGAGGCCCCTGGCTGAGCACGGGCATCACCGGCAACCCGGCCGCGCTGCCTGTGCCAGGGTCCAGGGCGTGCACGCCGTACATGGCGGACACGACCATCCTCGGCTCGACCGGCCTGATGTACGACCTGAGCCCGCTCGCGCCGCCGGAGATGATCAAGTACTGCAACCAGCTCAACCCTGCTATCGGCGTGTTGGGCGTCTTCAAGCGCCTCGACACCGGCGAGAGCCTGTATCTCCCCGACAGCATAAGCTGCGTGTCGGCGGAGGCGGACCTAGACGTCACTCTGTGCAAGGACGAGTACATCGGCGACACCCACTTCGTGGACTGCGTGGACCCGGCGGGTGACGACCCGATCCCGCCGCCTGGCAACGCCATCGGCGAGAAGATCCCGGTGAGCGTGCCAGTGGCCCGCACCGTGGAGATCACCCTCAGCACCGACACGGCCAGCCAGGACATCAAGGTGGCCCTGAGTGCCGTGAGCACCGACCCCTGCACGGCTGAGTGGGTGAACCAGGTCGGTGACACCCCGTACGCCCTGATGGAAGTGGGCGTCAAGAACATCGACCGCTTGGACGTCGTGGTGCTCAACGCTAACAACGGCGACACGCTGACCCGCGACTACACCATCCACTGCACGGCGGCGGGCGAGTACCCGAACAACATCCAGATCACCGCTTCCGTGAGCTCGGCTGAGTCGCCGCCGACCCCTGACCCCGACCTGACCAACAACACGGCCGAGAACCAGATCAACGTCAGGGCGACCCTGATGCCCGACCTGGACAGCGACACCGTCGGGAACCCCGCGGACAACTGCGTGTGGACCTACAACCCCGACCAGACGGACACCGACGCCGACGGCCTGGGCGACGCCTGCGACGACGACGATGACAACGACGGCAACCCCGACGCCACCGACGTCTGCCCGCTGGCGGCCGAGGACCCCGACGGCGAGGATTCCGCTGACGGCTGTCCCGACAGCAACGCCAGCAACCTCACGGTCGTCAAGAACGCCACCTACAGTGTCGACGTCAGTGAGAACCACGTCGAGACCGTCTCGGCCACCATCAAGAACGGCAACTACATGACGGCGATGGAGTTCCGCGAGCTGCTGAAGTCGGACATCAGCAACCCCGCCGACAAGTGCGAGGCCCGCTGGAACCCGCTGCCCGGCGACCGCTACGTCGAGGACGTGGTCACCGACGCGTGGGACACCGACGGCGACAGCATCGCCGAGAGCCAGCGCCTACAGCTCATCAGCCAGTTGGAGTGGACGAGCCCGCCGGTGGAGCCCAACGACTACGTCACCAAGGTGCGCACCTACACCGTCCACTGCAACGCCTCGAGCACCCACCGCATCTTCCTCGAGGAGTCGGCCGCCCCGGCGTACCCGGTGATGGACCCGGTCATCGATGACGGCAACGTCCACAAGCAGAAGCCGGTCATCGAGTCCTACGCTCTGGCGGACCTGAAGAAGCTGAGCATCGCGATCTTCGACGCCAACTGCTCCTCGCCACCACCGACCAGCATCCCGGCGAACACCAACGTCGACGTGTGCGTCCAGCAGACCCTGCACAACAA
>JAUYDU010000186.1 GCA_030691665.1 Chloroflexota bacterium | reverse complement strand
TTAGCCCGACGGCGACAGGCTGAAGCCTGTCCTTCTGATCAGGTCAGCATTTTCTTAACGACCTAAACGTCCGCACCTACCCGCGGCACGGTGAGCTGGCCGAAGGGCAGCACCAGGATCGACGGCTCGCGGCCGCCGTTCCGGCGGCGGAAGTCCTCGGCCAGGGCGGCCACCGTCTTCGTCACGTCCGGGCAGTACCTCAGGTGGGCCCGTTCGGTCTGCTCTCGGCCCATGGCCGAGTGCAGGTAGACGTCCGCCTTCGCCTGCGCCATCGCCTGAGACTGCACCGCCCACTGCACCAGCTCGGCGAAGCCCGCCGCCAGCACAATGACCAGCAGCTCCCGAGGCGTCTGCCGCCAGGCCACCATCTCGGCGAAGTGGGGCTGGCCCATGCCCTCGGCGCACTCGGCTGCCAGGATCACTGCCCCGCCCTCCTTCACCCCCTGGGCCGCCACCGACATCCCCTTGATCGACTGGTAGAGGTTGATGTCGGCGGGATAGCCCATGTTGGTGCTCACGGCGATGTCGTATCGGCGGGGCACCGGCCGCACGTAGGCCCTCTCGGCGAAGGCGATGCCGGCGTCGTGCGCCTGCACCAGGTCGCCGGCGAAGACGGCGGTGGTCTCCTTGCGCTCGTTCAGGGTAACGTTGACGATGAAGGCTGGACGAGTAGCCAGAGCTACCTGCCGCATCTCCTGGAAGATGGGATTGCCCTCCGTCTGGCACCAGGCGGCCCGCGGGTGGGCGAGCATGGGGCCGCTGTGGTTGCTCAGGATGGTCTCGGCGCTGGCGATGCCCGGCAGAACGGCCTTGCCCCCGCCGGAGTAGCCGGCGAAGATGTGGGGCTCCACGAATCCAGTGAGGATCTTGACGCTGGCCTTCAGGTAGTCGGCGTTGAGCCAGATTTCGCCGCCGCGCTCGTTCCTGGAGAAGAGGGCCTGCTGGGAGCGGTTCGTCGCCTCGTGCTGGACGATACGGTAGCCCTCGACCACCTCCCGCCCCAGCATGGCGATCAGCTCGTCGCGGGTGTTGGGGCGATGCATGCCGGTGGCGTTGACCAGGACGATGTTCTCCTTGGCCACCCCTGCGGCCGCCAGCTCGGCGAGGATGGCAGGCAGGAGGATGTGGTTGGGCACCGGGCGGGTGATGTCGCTGAAGACGATGGCGACGGTGTCGTCGGGTCGGGCTTGCTCGGCCAGGGGCGGCGAACCGATGGGCTGGCGCAGGGCCTGGCGCACGGCTTCTAGGGGGTCGGGCAGGGCCGGCAGGCGCTCGGGCAGGAGAACGTGGGCCTGGTCGGGCAGGTCTACCTCCAGGGGCTGGCGGCCGTAGGGGAGGGATACCTTCATGCTGCCTCCTAGTCTAGACGGCTGGCGGCGAGTGTGTCTAGAATGGGGCACGCTGGCGGGACTGGTTGGCGCCCCGTGGGTTTGTTCTTCAGCACTGCAGCCTAATGGTCATGAAGAAAATAGGGGCGCAAGACGTTGCCCCTCACCGTAGGGGCGCCTCTCGCAGGCGCCCTCGCAGCGGGGGCAGGGGCGAGCCCTGCCCCTACGTCCCTTGCGCCATCAATCTGTTTATGACCATAAGGCTGGGGCATGCCGAGACCAATTGATGCCCCCGCCCTGCCTGCCGGCAGGCAGGCTTCAGGCGGGGGTCGAGAGTTAACGACAAGCAGAGGGTGAGCACAATGGCGACGATCCTCGACAAACTACGCCTGGACGGCAAGGTGGTCATCATGACCGGCGCCGGCCGCGGCTTGGGGCGGGCGATGGCCATCGCCCTGGCCGAGGCGGGCGCCGACGTCGTGGCGGCGGCCCGCACCCAACCCCAGCTAGAGCAAACCGCCCACCAGGTGGAGGCCCACGGCCGCCGCTGCCTGGTCGTGCCCACCGACGTCACCGACTCCGGCCAGGTGAACGCGCTGGTGGAGCAGACCGTCGGCGAGTTCGGGCGCATCGACATCCTGGTGAACAACGCGGGCGGCGCTACCTCCGGCTACGGCAAGGACCTGCCCGATATCACCGACGAGGAGTGGCGGGTGGGCATCGATACCAACCTGACCAGCGCCTTCTACTGTACGCGGGCGGTCATCCCTCACATGCTGCGCCAGGGCGGCGGCAAGATCGTCAACATCTCCTCCGGCTACGGCCTGCGCGGGGGGCGCAACAACTACATCTACGCCTCGGCCAAGGCGGGCCTCACCAACTTCACCCGCTCGCTGGCCCTCTCCTACGCCCGCGCCAACATCCAGGCCAACTGCATCGCCCCTGGCATCTTTCCTCACTCCCAGGAGATGATCCAGATGTGGCGGGGCGCCCAGTACATCCCCGTAGGCCGGTTCGGCCGCGACGAGGAGCTGGGGCCGCTGCTGGTCTTTCTTTGTTCGGAGCTGTCCGATTACATGACGGGCGAGACCGTAGTGATCGACGGCGGCGGCCTGGCCGGCGGCCACGCCCCCACCGGCTTGGCGCCGTCGATCCCCCTGTGAGGCAGACGATGGCAATCAGCGAGAAAGACTAGCGTAGCTGCAGGGCTATAGCCCTGCTTGGGGGCAGACCTAAAGGCCTGCCTGCCGGCAGGCAGGTCTGCAGCTACCGGAGATCGATTTCCTTGTGAGGCAGACGATGGCAGGCAAAGAGTTCGAGCTCACCGGCAAAGTCGCCCTGGTAGTGGGGGGAGCTACCGCCCTGGGGCGGGCGATGGCCGTGGCCCTGGCCGAGGCGGGGGCCGACGTGGCCATCACCTCTTGCACTCAGGACAAACAGGAGGAGGTCGCCGTCAACTCGGCGGTGAACGAGGTGTGGGCCCTGGGGCGCAAGGGCTTCGCCGCCGCCATCGACGTCACCGACGCCGCTCAGGTGGAGGCGGTCGTGCAGCGGGCGGTGGACGAGCTGGGCAGCCTGGACATCCTGGTGAACAACCCCGACCTGCCCTTCGCCAAGCCCCTGGTGGAGACCACCGACGACGAATGGCAGCGAACGCTGGCCGCCAACCTGACATCGATCTTTCTGGCCACCAGGGCCGCCGCCCGCGTCATGCTTGGCCAGGGCAAGGGGAGGATCATCAACGTCAGCTCCATCCTGGGCGAGCGGGGCGTGATCAACAGCGCCGCCTACGGCGCGGCCAAGGCGGGGGTGATCAACCTGACCCGCGCCCTGGCCCTGGAGTGGGCCGGCAACGCCATAACCGTTAACGGCATCGGCGTGGGCTTTCTGGACGACGTGCCGGGGATCGGTCAGGATGAGGCGCTGAAGGCGGCCCTGGAGCACTACCTGCCGATGCGCCGCCTGGGGCGGTCGCCGGAGATGGCTGGCCTGGCCGTCTACCTGGCCTCCGACGCCAGCGAGTTCCTCACCGGCCAGACCATCTTCATCGAGGGCGGGGCGCTAAGCCACGTCTAGGCCGTCTCCCACCAACGATCCTGCTGACGCCGATGATGGTGAACCCTACGAGTTCACCGTCTTGTTCGCGGTACCTGGCCAGCATGCCTTCCCCTAAATCCAGAGCGAGCGCTGGCTGAGGCTTCCCGAAGGAAATGTACAGAGTGTCTGCTTCCTGGTCGTAGTCCCAGGTGACCTTCCGTGGCTTCTCCATCTTTAGCGGCTTCACTTCGCACGCTCCCTTGGCCCTACCGGTGCACGCTCAGGTCAGGCTGGCTGCCGATGACCCCCTCGGCGGCCAGCGCCTCGACCTCCGCCTCGGATAGGCCCAGCAGATTGCGCAGCACGTAGTCGTTGTGCTCGCCGAAGCACGGGGCAGGCAGGCGGATGTGGGCCGGCGAGGCGCTCATCCGCCAGACGACGCCGTCCACGTCCCAGATGCCCGCCTCCGGATGGGACACGCTCTCCCAGAAGCCGCGCGCCCGCAGGTGGGGGTCGTCGAACAGGTCGGGGACGGTCAACACCGGGGCCGCCGGCACGCCCACCGCTTGCAGGGTCTGCGTCACCTTCGGCGGCGTTCGCTCCCGCGTCCAGGCGGCAACGACGGCGTCCAGTTCGTCCTGGTGTTTGTAGCGGCTCACTACATCGGCGAAGCGGAAATCGTCCGCCAGCTCCGGCTGGCCCATCGCCCGACAGAGGGCGGCGAACTGGTCGTCGTCCTCCACGGCGATGGTCACCCACCGGTCGTCCCCTCCGCCTCTGGCGGAGCCTTTAGCGGGAGAGCAGGGGTAGCAGCCGTGGGGGGCCATCGAGGAGTGACGGTTGCCCTGGGGCGGGGGCTGGATGCGGTTCATGCTGTAGCCCAGGATGTACTCGCCGATGAGGTTGATCAGGTTCTCCCACTGGGCCACCTCCACGTACTGCCCCTC
>JAUYDU010000164.1 GCA_030691665.1 Chloroflexota bacterium | reverse complement strand
GAGAGTGCCAACCCCAATGTGCTGGCCTCCCTGGGGCCGGGGGAGTTCTTCGGCGAGATGGCCTTGCTTGAGGGCTATCTGCGTTCTGCCAGCATAAGGGCGGTCGAGGACACGGAATGTTTGGTCATGAGCCGCTGGGATTTCCTGGCGGAGCTGCGGGGCCAGCCCAGCATGGCGGTCCAGATGCTGCCGGTGTTGTCGCGGCGGCTGCGTCAACTTGAGGCCCGGCCGACGGAATAGGCGCCCTGTCGCGGCCCGGCGGGGCCGATAGAAGGTGCGGAGGGTGGGCTGCTGGGTCTCTTTCATCTACCCCCTTCCCTTTCGCACCTGGGCTTGGGCTGGCTCCTGGGATATAATCATGCCGACGAGCCTGCCTGCCGACAGGCAGGCGGATCAGCCTCAGGCTGATGTCGGCAGGCAGGCTTGGCGATGGGAGGCGAAGGAATGGCTAGCGTGTCGGACTACGCGTCCAAGAGTTTTTGGCTCGGCGCGACTCCCTATGAGGCGAATCCGGCCCTGGAGGAGGACATCCGGGCCGACGTGGCGATCATCGGCGCCGGCTTTACGGGGCTGTCCACCGCCTACTATCTGCGGCGGGCTGATCCGTCCCTGCGGGTCGTCGTGCTGGAGTCCGATGTGGTGGGCTACGGGGCCAGCGGGCGCAACGCCGGCTTCGCCATGACCCTGCTGGGGCTGACCCTGACGGTGACGAGGTGGCGCTTCGGCATGGAGAAAGCGCGCCAGGCGCACGAGTTCATGGTGCGGGCGGTGAAGCACGTTGGGGAGCTGGCGGAGCAGGGCCTCGACTTCGACTACGAGAGGAATGGCCTGCTGACGGTGGCCACCAATCGGGACCAGGTGAATCGTCTCCAGAGCGAGATCCATCTCGCCCACGAGCTGGGAATCGAGGGTGTGCGCTGGCTGGAGGCCGGGGAATTGCGGGAGGAGGTGTCGTCTCCCCTCTACCTGGGGGCTAGGGCGGAGGAAGAGTGTGCCCTGGTCAATCCGGCCAAGCTGGCGCGGGGGATGAAGAACCTGGCTGAGGGCGCCGGTGCGGATATCTACGAGCAGACGCCGGTGGAGGCGGTCCACCTGCGGCCGCGGGTGCGGCTGGAGACGCCGCGGGGCAGCGTGGCCGCCGAGAAGGTGGTGTTCGCCACCAACGCCTTCTCTGGGCGCTTTCCCCAGCTTCGGTCCAAGGCTTTTCCCATCTTCACCTACATCGTCCTGACCGAGCCCCTGACCCAGCAGCAGCTATCCACTATTGGCTGGGGGGGCCGCCAGGGCATCGAGGACGCCCGCAACCTCATCCACTACTACCGCCTGACCGCCGACAACCGCCTCCTGATGGGCGGCCGCGATGCCATCTACTACTACGGCGGCCGCCTCGGTGTCGACCAGCACCGGCCTACCTTCGAGCAACTGGAACGCGATATCGTCGAGACCTTCCCCGGATTGGCCGGCGTTGGCATAGCTCACCGCTGGGGCGGGCCGGTATCGGTGCCGCTGGACTTCTTCCCGGCGATGGGCTATCTGGGCGGCGATCGCCGGGTGATCTACAGCCTGGGCTGTGTGGGCCATGGGGTGACGCTGTCGAACATGGTGGGGCAGATCATCCGCGACCTGGTGCGGGAAGAGAAGACAGAGCTCACCGACCTCTTCTTCGTCAACCGGCGGGTGATCCCGCTGCCGCCGGAGCCGGTTCGGTTTGTGCTGGCCCAGGGCATCCGCAAGGGGATGGCCCTTCAGGACAATCGGGAAGCGCGCCGCCAGGCGAAGGTCGAGCCGCCGGTGGGGGCGGCGCGCGTCTAGCCTTAGTGCGGCCTGCTCAGTAACGGGGTGGGAGAATGTATGACCTGAAGGGAAAGGTGGCCATCGTCACGGGGGCCGGCCGCAAGGCGGGCATCGGCCGGGCCATAGCCCTGCGGCTGGCTCAGGAGGGGGCCGATGTGGTGGTGGCTGACATCTGCCGCGAGTTCGAGGAGTTTCCCGGCTATGGGCTGGGCATGTGGGAGGGTCTGCAAGAGACGGCGGAAGAGATCAGCGCCCTGGGCGTGCGCGGGCTGCCGCTCAGGGTGGACGTGACGGACAGCCGCCTGGTGGACGAGATGGTGGCCCAGACCCTCGACGCTTTCGGCCGCATCGACATCTTGGTGAACAACGCTGGCGGCGTGGTGGGCCCCGCTCCCGTCCTGGCGATGGACGAACAGGCTTGGGGCAAGACGATGGCTATCAACGCCACGGGCACATTCCTGTGCTCGCGGGCGGTAGCGCGGGTGATGGTCGGTCAAGGAAGAGGGGGCAAGATCATCAACATATCCTCCATCGCCGGAAAGGCTGGCCGGCCTTTTCTGGCCGCCTACAGCGCGGCCAAGGCGGCTATTGTCGCCTTCAGCCGCGTGCTGGCCCTGGAGCTGGCTCCCGCTGGCATCCAGGTCAACGCGGTCTGCCCCGGCGAGGTGGACACCGACCTCCAGCGCTGGGGCTGGCAACTAGAGGCAAGCTTCCGTGGCGTCCCCTACGAGGAGGTCGTCGGTGCGGCTGCGGCGAAGATCCCTCTGGGAAGGTTGGAACAGCCCAGCGACGTGGCCAATGTGGTGTCTTTCCTGGCCTCCGGCGAGTCGGACTACATGACCGGCCAGGCCATCAACATCTGCGGCGGACTGGTAATGCACTAGCGCAGGGGACCGCGGGGCTCCTCATATCGAGTGAGCGAAGGATTTCTGTCGGAGGTCGAGCCGAGCTGAGTCGCGGGGAGGGTTGCCATGGCTACCATCAAAGGGGCGGAGCTCCTTCTGAGATGCCTGGCCCAGGAGAACGTGCGCGTTGTCTTCGCCATCCCGGACGGCATAACCACTTCGATCCTGGGAAGGCTCAAGGACCACGGTATACGCCTGATCCCTCCGCGCCATGAGGCCGCCGGCGCTCATATGGCCGACGCCTGGTCGAGGGTGACAGGCGAGCCGGGCGTGTGCATGGCCGGCTTCGGGCCGGGGGCAGCGAACCTGCTGTCGGGGATCATCACCGCCAAGACCGAGGGCAGCCCTGTGGTCGCCATTACTTCCCAGAGCCACAGCCGGGTCATCTATCCCGACCGCGGCGGCGTCTTCCAGTACGCTGACCAGGCGGCCCTGTTCAAGCCCGCCACCAAATGGAACGCTGTGGTCTCTCATCCCAAGCGGATCCCGGAGCTCGTGCAGAAAGCGTTTCGGCTGGCCACCAGCGGTAGGCCTGGCCCCGTCCACCTAGATATCCCCAGTGACGTCATCGCGGCCGAGGTAGAGGAAGAGGGGTTGGCGGTGGAGCCGCCCGAGCGCTACCGCTCGACGCGGCGGGTGACCGCAGATAAGGACCTGGTCAGGGAGGCGGCTCGCATGCTGGCGGAGGCATCCTTGCCTGCCGTGTACGTGGGCGGCGGCGTGGGCCACTCAGGCGCCTGGGCGGAGGTGAGACGGCTGGCCGAGCACCTGGCGTGCCCGGTTGTCCTGGGGCCGTCGGCCCGGGGTGTCCTTCCTGAGGATCATCCTCTCTGCTTCCACCCGATATCCGCGGGGGCGCGGAGCCTGCGGCGCGAGGCCGATCTATTCCTGCTGGTAGGCACCCAACTGGGGCAACTGGAGAACTATGGTCAGCCACCCTGGTGGGGCTCGCTCGAGGGGCAGAAGACCATCCAGGTGGACGTAGATGCCGAGATGATCGGCCGCAACCGGCCCGTTGATGTGGGCCTGGTCGGTGACGCCAAGGCGACTCTGGCCAGCCTGATCGAGGAGGTGGAGGCCATTACGCCAGCCCGGTCGCCGTCCGAAAGCCTGGACGAGTTCCGCCACCAGAGCGAGGAGTGGGAGCGCGGGCTGGCGGGCCTCGCCCGCGACGGGCCGCCTGTCCATCCAGCCAAGCTGATGATGGAGGTGGCCAGCTTCTTCCCACGGGACGGTATCCTGGTGCAGGATGGGGGCAACACGGGTCTGTATTGCTTCCAGTACCTGCGGGCGTATGAGCCGCGCAGCTTTCTCTGGACCTCCAAGTTCGGCCACCTGGGCATCGGCATCCCCTACGCCATGGCTGCCAAGCTGGCCAACCCGAACCGGACGGTGCTGCTGGTATCGGGGGATTCCGCCTTCGGGTTCAACATCCAGGAGTTGGAGACAGCCTATCGCGAGAAGCTTCCCTTCATCTGCGTCGTCTCCTGCGACTACCGCTGGGGCATGGAGGTGCCCGTCTACATACGAGAGTTCGGGCCGGGCAATCTGGCGGGCGTTGAGCACTCGCGGCCGCGCTACGACCAGGTGGCCAAAGGCTTCGGCTGCTTCGGTGCCTACGTCGAGGACCCGGCGGAGATCCGGCCCGCCCTGGAGGCAGCCGCCCGGTCGGGTCTACCAGCCGTGATCCATGTGGTGGTGGACAGGGACGCAAACGTTTGGCCGCCGGGGCTTATGGAGTTTGCCACCGTCGGTCGCGAACTGTGAGGCCGCTAGTGGTGCGCATCTGGACGCGGCTTGGTACCCAGGTGCACTGCGACCGCGAGGTCGGGAGCAGCCGCACCTGGCTGGGACGGCGGCCTCAATAGGGAGACGCGGCCGAAGCGGGTCAGTACCTATCGATGAGTTGGCGGGCTCCGGCGAGGGCGAGGACTTCGTTGCAGCCGTCCTCGATCATGGAGGCGCGAGCGTCTCTGAACAGCTTCTCTACCAGCATCTCCTTGCTCAGCCCGTATCCGCCGAACAACTGGATGGCGTCGCTGGCCACCTCGAAAGCGACGGTTGTGCAATGGATCTTGGCGGCGATGGAATAGTGGGTTGCTGGCGGCATCGTAGTGGCGTTGTAAACCATGGCGGCCCGAGATATCGCCCTGGCCGTCTCGACCTTCATGAACATGTCGAAGAGCTTCATCTGAACTGCCTGGTGCTCACAGATAGGCTTGCCGCCCTGGACCCGCTCCTTGCAATAGGCCAGGGCCTCCTCGAATGCGGCGCGGGCGACGCCGGTGAAGGCGGCTCCCATGAAGGCGTTGGCCGTGGCCAGGACGCCGTCGATTGTGAACGGATAGCCGGCGGGCTCAACCAGCATGTAGTGCTTGGGGATCCTCACATCGTCGAAGAAGATCTCTCCCTGGTTGAGGGCGCGCTGCCCGAGCTTGTTCAGCGGTCGCGCTCGAGACACTCCGGGAAGGTCCAGGGGGATGATGGCCACGCCGCTGCCGGCCATCCCCAGCGAAGGGTCGACGGCCAGGAAGGTCAGGGCGTGGGTGGCGATAGTGCCGTTGGACACCCAGGCAGACTTCTGGCCGCTGATGACCCATTCATCGCCATCGCGTTTCGCCACTACCTCGAAGGCTATGGCTGGATCTCGAAACTGATCAACGCCGAACAGCAGGGTGTCGGAACCGCGATGAGGCTCGGTGACGGCCCAGCAGCCCACATATTTCGCCTCTTTGTCTTGGGTGAAGGGGATGACGATATCTCTCATGAGCTCCTGGTTGCCGCTCATCGCCGCAACTGAGAATGGGAAGGGAGCGACTCCGAGAGCGATGGCGAAATCGGCGCTTCCCCAGCCGGTCTCCTCGGTGACGATGTGGTTGTCCAGGGCTGAAAGGTTGGCGCCGCCGAGGGCCTCGGGGAATCCGCGGATGTGGTGGCCCTGCTGGTAGGCCTTTCGGAACACGTCCCACAACACCGAGTCCTTCTTGATCACCTCTTCAGGGTCGGCGATCCTGTCCAGCTCGACGCTGGCGGGCCGCAGCACCTCCTCGGCGAATCTATGGGCCTCCTGTTTCAAGGTGATCTGAGCGGGGGTCAGCTCTTTGTTCAGGTCGAGGTAGAGGCTCATCTCGGCTCCTTTCCGAATGGGTCGGCTGCTGCTACGCAGCGGACAGGCAGGCTTGTTTCCAAGGGCCGGCG
>JAUYDU010000553.1 GCA_030691665.1 Chloroflexota bacterium | reverse complement strand
CGGCTCCCATCCTTGACTACGTCCCTGCGGCTGCTGTTCCAGGGCGAGGGGGGTGGCAGCGCCTATTTGTCCAACCTGAGAAATGCCTTTCTGAAGGCGGTGCCCGACATGGCTGGGCCTCTGGACGAACTGACCGTGGTGGTCGAGGCTTTGACCGCCCTCGCCTGCCGCTGCCGGGTAGCGACCACGCTGGTGCGCAACTTCGAGTATTATACGGGGCCGGTGTTCCAATTCGTGGCGAACGGTGAGGCGGTGGGCAGCGGTGGACGCTACGACGGATTGATCGCCCTGGTGGGTGGCCCTCCCCTGCCAGCCTCGGGCTTCGCCCTGGACGCGGCGAGGCTGGCCAGGCTGCTGCCTTCCGCAGACGAGGGCGTGGCCGCTGACCAGGCCATCTGCGTCAGGCCGGCCAGCCACCAGGCGGAGGTCCTGGCCGCTACTTTCGGCGCGGCCAGCGCAGTCCGCCGCCTGGGCCTTTGGTCTCAGGTGGCTCTGGCCGAGGCCCAGCCCTGCCCTTATCGCTGGGAACTGACGGTGGCGCTCTCTCCACACGGTGTGGCTTACTCGCTCTATGATCGAACCAGCGACGATCGGCGAGCCTTCGCCAGCCTTGACGATGTGCTGGCCGCCCTGGAGGCCATGGGCGGTGCCCCTTAAGCTGGCCCTGCCCGCTGGCCAGCTAGCCCCAGCCACGGATGAGCTTCTGAGGCGGGCTGGCCTGATCGTCCGCGGCTACACCGATGGCTCCCGCTCATATCGGCCTGGCCTGGATGGCCGCGACGACGTGGTCCTGCGCGTCTTCCGCGAGAAGGACATCCCCATCCAGATCGCCCTGGGCAACTACGACCTGGGCATCTGCGGCTTGGCTTGGGTGGAGGAGCTACTCATCCGCTACCCCAGCGAAGCTGTGGTGATGCTGCGAGCCTTGCCCCTGAGCGGCTCGAGCCTGTACGTGGCGGCTGCCGAGGGTGGGGTCGCCAGCCTGGAAAGCCTGGCGGGCGTGCCCCGCCTGCGCCTGGTCAGCGAATACCCCAACCTGGCCGAGGCCTTTGCCTTGAGTGCCCGCTTGCCCGCCTACCGCGTCTTCCCCGTCTGGGGTGCGGCCGAGGCCTATCCTCCCGAAGATGCCGACCTGGCGGTCGTTGCCGCCGCCAGCGAGGAGGAGGTGCAAGACCAGGGGCTGGTCGCCCTGCACCGCCTGCTGGCTGGCCCGCCCTGGCTGATCGGTCACCGCCGCAGCTTGCGCGAGAAGGACCTGAGCCCCGTCCTGGGGCCCTTGATGGCGTTGGAGGGCGGCGAGCGAGGGGCAGAGCTGAATCTGCCCGCGACTCTGTCCCCGCCTCTGGCGGGGCCGCCCTTGCCGGCCCGACGATCGGACGAGACGCTGCGCCTGGCTCTGCCCGACGGCCACCAGCAGGCCAGCGCGGCTGCCATTCTGAAGGCGGCCGGCCTCTCCTTCCGGGGCTACGACGAGCGGGGGTGGGTGCGCCGCCCCGCCAGCTCGCTGGCGGCCCTGGAGGTAAAAGTGATCCGGCCCCAGGACATGGCCCAGCAGGTGGCCCTGGGCAACTTCGACCTGGGCATCGCCGGCCGCGATTGCCTGACCGAGCACCTCTATCGCTTCCCGGACAGCCCGGTGGAGGAGGCGGTGGACCTGGGCAGCGGCCGCTTCGACCTGTCGGCAGTGGTGAGCGAGAACCTGCCGGCCTCCACCTTGACGGAGGCCCTGGAACTGTGGCGTCGCCAGGGGATCAAGGTCATCCGGGTGGCCTCGGAGTTCCCCGCCATCGCCGACCACTATGCTCGCCAGCACCACTTCTGGCGCTATCTGATCATACCCATCAGTGGCGCCTCTGAGGGCTTCGTCCCCGAAGACGCCGACGTTCTGATCGAGGGCATCGAGACCGGCAGAACCCTGGCCGAGAACAACCTGAAAGCGATCGACCGCTTCTTGTGCTCCACCACCTGCCTCATCGCCAGCAAGCGGGAGGCCTCGGGGACAAAGGCCAAGCTCTTATCGCAGGTCATCGAGCGCTTCCGTCGAGCGGCAGGGGCAGCCAGCCTGCCCGCCTCTTCCGCCGAAGGCGGATCCGCCTCTGGCGGAGGCGGGTGATACAATGGCGGTGGAAGGCTGAGAGGGAGGTCAAGCGAATGCCGCCGCTGGCCCTGCACACCGCGGTCGTCAGGCGCATCGCCCAGCAGCTCCACCATCGCGCTCTGGACGCCGATCCGGGGAGCCTCTATCTGGGCTCCACCGCGCCGGACATCCGCATCCTCACCCGCTGGGAGAGAGAGCGCACCCACTTCTTCGACCTGTTCAGGTTCGACGAGCAGAGCGGCGTGGCCGCTATGTTCGAGGCCTACCCCTCTCTGGCCTGCCCGGCCAGCCTCAACCCGGCCACCGTCGCTTTCGTCTCAGGCTATATCTCCCACCTGGTGATGGACGAGATCTGGATCAACGAGGTCTACCGCCCCTTCTTCGGCCAGCACTCGCCTCTGGGGGGCGACCTCAAGGCCAACATCATGGATCGGGCGATCCAGTACGAGCTGGACCGCCAGACCCGCAGCGACCGCGAGGCGGTGGAGCACATCGTCAGGGAGCTGGCGCGCACAGCCCTGAACGTGGAGGTCGAGTTCATCGACAAAGACACTATCGGCCGCTGGCGCGAGCTGAGCATGGAGGCGGTCAACCACCCGCCGGACTGGGAGCGCTTTCACTACATCGCTGGCCGCGCCCTGCGAGCGGCCGGGGTCGATTCCCCCGAGGCCCTCGCCGAGTTCATGAAGACGCTGCCCGATCTGCTCACCGAGACCACTAACTACCTGACCCGCGAGCGCATCCAGGCCTTCCTGGAGAAGTCGGTGTGCCGCGGCCTGGAGGCTCTCAAGGAGTACCTGGATTGAGGCT
>JAUYDU010000495.1 GCA_030691665.1 Chloroflexota bacterium | reverse complement strand
GGGCGGATATGTGGCTCCCCAAGCTTGTGGGGCGGCGTGGCCTGACTACGCGGGTCATCAGCGCCATTGACATCGCCCTGTGGGACCTGAAGGGCAAGATGGTAGGTGTGCCTATGTACAAGCTCCTGGGAGGGTATGCCGACAGAGTGCCCGCGTACATCGCCGGCGGCTACTACGAGGAGGGCAAGGGGCTCAAAGAGCTGGCCCAGGAGATGGAGCAGAACCTCAAGATGGGCGCAACGGGCATCAAGATGAAGATTGGCGGCGTGCCCATCAACGAGGACGTGGAGCGGGTGCGGGTGGTGCGCGAGACGATAGGTCCCAACGTGAAGCTCCTCACCGATGCCAACAACGCCTACCGCTACTACGAAGCCATCGAGATCGCGCGCAAAATGGAGAAGTACGACGTGTTCTGGTTCGAGGAGCCGGTGGCGCCGGACGACTATCGTGGCCACGCCATGGTGGCGGCTGCCACGTCAATCCCGGTGGCCACGGGGGAGAACGAGTACACTCGCTACGGCTTCCGTGACCTCATCGAACACAAGAGCTGTGCCATCATCAACGCCGACGCCCAGATACTGGGTGGCGTGACGGAGTTCATGAAGGTGGCGGCGCTGGCCCAGGCTTACGACCTGCCCATAGCGCCCCACGGGAACCAGGACGTGCATGTGCACCTGGTGGCGGCCATCTCCAACGGGCTGATAGTAGAGTACTACCGTGACACGGTGGACCCCATGTGGGGCAAGTTCTTGAAGCAGCACCTGGAGCTGGTGGACGGGCACGTGTCGCCGCCCAACAGACCGGGGCTAGGCATTGAGGTAAATGAGGAAGCGGTGAAACAGTACCGGGTGGCGTAGGAGAGGATGTCTGCGAGAAGGCGGGGACACCAGGTCCCCGTCTTCGTCTGTAAGACAAAGCGAACAGCGGGGCCTTCCCCGCGTGGAGGAAAGCAGGCTATGCAACAGCGGTTCGAGGGGCTGATGGGCCGTATCCTGCGCGTGGACCTCACATCTGGCGATATCACTGTTGAGACGCCAGACGAGGGCACGCTGCGCCGGTACCTGGGTGGTGTAGGGTTGGGTATCCACTATGTGTTCAATGAGGTAGGGCCGGGAGTCCAATGGGATCAGCCGGAGAACCGGTTTTTTGTCGGCAGTGGTCCGTTGGGCGGGACAGTCATCGGCGGCTCTGGAAGCATCGCAGTGGTAACGGTGGGAGCCATGACGGGTGGCTTCACGACCTCCGAGGCGATGGGCTTCATGGGCGCATACCTGAAGTCGGCTGGCTTTGATGGGGTCCTCATCCACGGAGCAGCGCCGGAGTGGAAGTACCTTTACATCCGTGACGGTGGGGCTGAGCTACGCGATGCGCGTCACCTGCTGGGCAAGGACACATGGGAGACAGAAGACGCCGTCAAGGCTGAACTCGGCCTGCCCGAGCAGCAGGCCAGCGTCTTCTCCATCGGCCCAGCGGGGGAGAACCTCGTACGTTTCGCTGCACTGGTGGGTGACCGGGGGCACGTGGCAGGACACAACGGGCCCGGCGCTGTGCTTGGGTCGAAGCATCTTAAGGCGATAGCTGTGGCCAGGGGCGCGCTGCGGCTGGAGGTGCATGACGCCCAGAAGCTGAAGGAGATATCCGACGCGCTGTGGGAGGAGAACAAGAAGGGCATCAACTACACCTGGGGCACCAGCCAGAACTATACACCCTATGAGGCGGGTGGCTGGCTACCGGTGAAGAACTACACGACGACCCGCTTCCCAGAACACGCCCGCTTCATGGGCGAGAGCTACCGCCAGAAGTACGATCTGCGACGGCACCCTTGTTGGGCTTGCCAAAGCCACCACTGCAACATCATGAAGATCAAGGACGGCCCGTATGCTGGCTACGAGGGCGAGGAACCTGAGTACGAACAGTGGGCCGCCACCGGTTCTGCCATTGGCCAGACGGACGTTGATACGGCAGCCGTACTCAGCAATGACGTGAACAAGTTGGGCATGGAAAACAACGAGGTGGGATGGCTCATCGGCTGGGTGATGGAGTGCTACGAGCGTGGCCTTCTGGACAAGGATGACTTGGACGGGCTAGAGATGCGCTGGGGCAACGGCGAAGGGGCGCGCCAACTCCTGTCCAATACGGCCCACCGCCGCGGGTTCGGCAACATCCTGGCAGAGGGTGTCATGCGCGCATCCCAACGCGTCGGAGGCGACGCCGGGCGCTGTGCCATCTACACCCCCAAGGGTGGCTCGCCGCGTGGTCACGACCATCGCAGCCGTTGGTCGGAGATGCTCGATACGTCCGTGTCAAACACGGGTACCATGGAGACAATGGTGGTGGCGATACGCCGGCCCGAGGACTACGGCTTGCCAAAGCCAATTGACCCGTTCAATCCACAGGTGGTAGCCGCAGCTGTGGCGAAGAGCAAGGGGGCAATGCAGTTTGAGGACTCCATGGTGACATGCAGGTTCATAACCCACATGGACGTGCCTCTGCTGTGCCGCGCGTTGGAGGCGAGCACAGGCTGGCACTTCACGTTCGATGAGGCTCTGACCATGGGAAGGCGCGTCGTGAACATGATGCGGGTCTTCAACCTGAGGCGAGGCCTCGGCAAGCGGTTGGAGTACCCATCCGAACGCTACGGCTCGACGCCGACGGATGGTCCCAACGCTGGCAAGGCGATCCAGCCCCACTGGGACGACATGCTCAGAACGTACTACAGGCTCATGGGCTGGGACGAGGCGACTGGTGTCCCGTTGCCAGAGACGCTACGGAGCCTCGGACTGGAGATGTAAGCGCTCGTGCGATAGGTAAAGCGAAGGGTGGCGTAACGTCTCCTCGATTCTCGATCGCAGCATGTGCCGGCTCTCTGGCGCCATGGCACCAAGGGGTGCCAACGCTTGCCGGGATGGAGAAGGCGTGTGAAGGAGGTCTGGCATGATGGTGGTACGTCCGGGAGAAGGTCGAGTACCCTACGTCCCCTTTGAGCGCAGGACACCGGCGTACTCTGGGAAGATAGTGGTAGCCAGGGAGGACGGAATCGTCGAGAAGCACTCTCAGGGCTCTTTCATCAAGCTTCTGTGCAAGGAGACGACTGGGGACGAGCGATTCACGCTGGGCGAGCGCATATACGAGCCGGGCCTGAAAGCAACCCCGTACGACGGTGACAGCGAGGCTATACATGTGCTCAAGGGCCAAGGTGTCTTCAAAGCGTGGCTGGAGTACCTGCCCAAGGAGATAGAGGTGCCGCTTCAGCCTGGCATGGAGATTGTCGTGATGCACGGTACGAAGCGCTTGGTACAGAACACCACCCAGGAGCCGCTGGTGGCGGTCGTGACCATATGCCACGAGCCTTTCCCCGCCTACGCGCACCACTATCCAGCGATATTCGAGCCCGGCAAAGGCAACTCGCTCCACATGCACGACAATCGAGTCGAGGGCTTCTACGTCATCGAGGGGCCAGGAGCCATGTCGATGGCGGATCCCGACAGCCACGTGGTGCGGGACGTGATAGTGCCGCCGGGTGGTGTGGGCTATAAGCCTATGTACGTGTACCACCGCCAGTTCAACCCCGGAACTTCGCAGGAGCTGTGCTACTGGATTCACAGCATGTGTGTTTTCACGCATCGTGGTAGTCGGATGCCACAACTCCACATCCGGCAGCACGGGCTGGACGGAAAGACCCCGAGGTGGGAACGTCAAGCGCAGCTATAGGCCGGGAACCCTGCTTGTTTGGAGGCAGTTCAGTGGCGGAGCGGAAGGCGAAACAATTCACTGACACCTGCCGAGCATAGCTGAAAAGCTCGTCCCATGGAGGCGCCGTGCCATCTCGCAAGGAAGGATTGCCCCCCATAGACGTCAAGATAAGATCTATCTTTGCGGTTTTGCCCGGCCGGATACGATTTGGAGACTGGCCGAGCCTGCTTCTCAGATACGCGGATTCAAAAAATGCAAAGGCAGAGGAGAGGAATCGATAGCATGAACATGGTGAAGAAATACACTGTGAACTGGAACGGCGAACCCAGGCTTCTGATCATCCCGGGAGAGAACATCGCGGCAGAGGTCGCGATGACCGATTTCCCTCCCCTCTCAGATACGTGGCAAGCCATGGCAGAGGCCCTGGAGAACCCTGTGGGTTGTGCTCCCCTATCGCAAATGCTCAAGCCGGGCAGCCAGGTCGCACTCCTGACCGGGGACCGAATAACCGACGTGATGCTGGGAGCGCGTGACCACCTGGGCCTAGAACTCCTTGACTACCTGAACCGGCGTGGAGTGAGGGACGAGGACGTTACCCTGGTGTACGCGGGTGGGGCGCATGCCAATCCTGATTGGGAGAATAGGCTGGGCAGGGACCTGCTCCAACGTGTTAGGACTATGAAGCATGACCCACGAGATGACCAGAGCCAAAAGTTCGTAGGTATCACTAGCAGGTGCACTCCGGTGTGGGTGAACAGGGCGGTGGTAGACGCCGATGTTCGTCTGGCCATAGGGGAGATCAGCCCAACCGTTCACGGAGGGTGGTGCGGTGGTGGCAAGATCATTTTGCCCGGGGTGGTCGGCATGGACACCATTCAGCAAAACCATCACTTTGTCATAAAGAACATCAACACCTTGGGCCTCGCCGATGGCAACCACATGCGGCTCGACATGGAGGAAGCGGCCAGGCTGGCTGGACTCGACATGAAAGTGGACGTTCTGGTGAACAGCAACGGCCAGATCGTCGACGTGTATGCGGGTGACTTCGTCGCGGAGCACAGGGCCGCGTTGGGCCGGGCGCGGGAGATATGGATGACCAGGATGGAGCCTGCAGATATATTTGTAGTCTACCCGGGCGAGGGTTTTGAGAGGCACCTGTCTTCGTCTTTTTGGATCAGGCTTGAAGGGGCGGACGTGGGGCTAAAGAGCGATGGCATAATCATTTTGGTGGCGTCCGCTGCAGGAGGCTGGGCCTCGGACACAGCGATCGCGCAGGACATGACGGGAAGGGCCGAGATGCTCAGAATGAGCACCGAAGAGCTCGCACGGTCCATGGTCAGGAAGGAGGGAAACATCCGGAGCAGCGCCATGCTCTACAGCGCCAAACGCGTTCTGGAAAAGCGGAGGGTGTTTCTGGTTTGCGACGGGATAGAGGCGCAGGATGCCAGAGAGTTCGGTTTTCAGCACTGCACCCGGCGGTTTGAGGAGGCATTGGGGACCGCCCTTGAAGACCGGGGCAAGGACGCGCGCATCGCCGTCAACATACAGAAAGGCCCAGTAGGCTGGCGCACGATGCCCTGGCGAGAGGGCTAGTCTGCGGAAGGAGTACTTGGATGCCCACTGCACACCTCGCACGCGTATTCTCTACGATCTGTGGAGTGGTCCCAGGAAGAGTAGAGGGGGACATTCTCGTTAGGAGGTAAGCGATGGCACCCATTCGGATGGCCCAGTACGGGACCAAGCACGGCCACTCCCCAGGCAAAGTGTGCGCGATACTTCAGCATCCTGAGGTAGAGCTTGCGGGCGTCTTTGAGCCGGACATGGAAAGGCGCAGGCAGCTGCAGGAAGAAGACAGCCCATACCAGGGAGTCCACTGGTTTGGAGACAAACGCGAGATGCTGAAAGACCCTACCATTGTGGCTATCGCATCGGAGGGCCGCAACGACGAGAGCCTGAACCAGACTGAGGAGACCGTAGAAGCCGGGAAGCACGTGTGGTACGACAAGCCGGCGGGTGACAACTGGGAGCAATGGAGGCGTGTCGTGGCCCTGGCTCGAGAGAAGTCGCTCATCATTCAGATGGGCTACATGTTCCGCTATCACAACGGCTTCCGGCAGATAGCCGAATGGGTGAAATCGGGTCTTTTAGGAGACATCTTCGGAATACGTGCCCACATGTCCAACTGGATTCCCGAGTCGGGAGGGGCTTTCACACGGAGCGTTGTCGCCCAGCATACCGGTGGCATGTTCTACGACCTTGGAGGCCATATGCTAGACCAGATTACCTGGCTTCAGGGACGGCCCGTGAAAGCCACTCCCTTCTTCCGGAACGATGCCACGCCCTCGATCCCCGAGTTCATGGACAATACGCTGGTTGTTTTTGAATATGAGAGGGCGATGGTCTTCGTGGACATAGCGGCCATGGAAATCAGGCCACCGGCGCGTCGGTTCGAGGTCTACGGCACTGCGGGCAGCGCAATTATGGAACCGTTCGAACCGGCGACGAAGCTAAGGCTCTGCCTGGAACGGGCGCGGGATGGATTCAGACAGGGTGAGCAATACGTTCCCATAGAGGCCCAGGACCGTCAAGAGCTTTACAACCGGGAGGTGGATGCTTTCGTGTCCGCCATCACCGGAGAGCGGCCGCCAGACCGGACTCTGGACCACGAACTTCTAGTGCAGGAGACGCTACTGCGTGCCACGGGAGGAATTCCCGGTAGCTGACCTGCGGACCGGCAAGACAGGGGAGTTTAGTGCTAGACCATTGGAGGAAGATCACGCCTGCTGACAAGGCCAGGAGGAGACGCTCTGGGGTACGGATAGGGCTGGTCCTGGCGTTTGCGGTGCTGGCGCTGGTGTTCGTAGGTCTCTGGAATACGTTGGGCATCTCACTCCCCCTGCCTCCACCAACCAGCACACTTACCGCGGTATCCGCTCAGGGAAGCATGGACATCTCTTCGTGGGGTCTGGCGGGTGGCCCGCCTTCGCCTGCGGGGAGACACAGGTGGACGTTCAAGGCCGAAGAGCCTCTAGTGGTGCCTCCTGTGGTGGTAGAGGATCGTGTCTATATCGTGGTTGGCAGGACCAGCGCCACCGGCCGGGTAGTGGCCCTGACCCTGGACACGGGGCAGCCAGTATGGGAGTATTTCCTGGGTAGCATCGCAGACTACCCTCCGGCCGTGGCTGGCGATCTCCTGTACGTGGGTACCCGTAGTGGGCGCCTCCTGGCCGTGAACCGTCACACCGGGGAAGACAGGTGGTCTTTCGAGGCAAGGAGGTGGATACTGGGCACCCCGGTGGTCCAAGACGGCGTGCTGTACCTCGGGGCCGCACAGGTGTATGCCCTGGATGCAGCCACAGGCAAGGAGCGGTGGCACCGACCCGTTGGCGGTGGTGTGGCCCGCCCCATCGCGGTAGCGGAAGGCGTGGTGGCAGTTGCCAGCAGCGACGGACATGTCGTCCTCATAGATGCCTGGAACGGCAAGCGTCGGCTTAGCTTTCGTCTCTGGTTTGCATCCACAGGCGGGCTGGTGATTTCGGGACAGACTGTAGCCGTGACTGGAGACAAGGGGTACGTGCAGTCACTGGACTTGCACGGACGGGACATTCCCATGGAGAAAGCGATACGCTTCTTCTGGACAAAGATGTATTTGCACGGAGTGGCGCCCAGGCCGCCGTTGCCTCGGGGCTACCTATGGCAGCAGCGAGGAATCAAAGGCGTCAAGGCTGACGCACGGGGCGCCGACAGTGCGCGCATTTTCCTGGCGGTTGCAGACGCGGGGCACTCGGGCCGGGTCGTGGCGCTGGACAGAGAGACAGGCGAGGTGCTGTGGCAGTTCTCTACGGCTTCTCCTGTGGCTCCTTCTGCCACGCTGGCGAGTGACTTGGTGTTCGTGGGCACAGAGGATGGACAGGTGTACGGCCTGAGAGTAGCCTCGGGGGAGAAGGTCTGGGAACTGATCCTAAAGGGTGGTGTGGGAGCAGCCCCGGCGGTCGCCGGTGACCTGGTCCTGGTTCCCTGCCTTGATGGGGCTCTCTACGCGTTTCGCTAGCCGCCCCATGTCGCTGGTCGCAGCCGGTGGCTGCGACTCATGGCGGTGATACAATGGCGGCGGTCGGTGTTGCTTTTGGTGCCCTGTTTGGCCGAAGTTCTACAGTGCGGTCACGATTTGCACGGGAAATCGGGGCATGATCAGGGTTTTGGCGCCACATTTTCGATAGGCCGCACCGATGGTGGCGCCCCCCCTGGCTGCAAGACCCTACTGTAGAAGTTGAGTCTGAGCGGTGGTGACGAAGCACGACGGATAAGGGGCCACGTTCTTCTGTTAGAGAGCCGCACGATAGAGGATGTGTGGTACAATCGCAGCAGGCGAATCTGGACTTCACTTTCTGCGGAGGTTTGAGGCCTATGAAGATCACCGACATCAAGGTCACATCCTTCTCCCTGGGGAAGCTGGAGAAGCCGTACTGGAATTCCATTATACGCTCCACCAGCCGCGGGTTCTCGCGTGTAGATGTGTACACTGACGAGGGTGTGGTGGGCATGGCCCCCGGCGGGGATCGTTCGCGCCATGTCATTGAGGGGCGTCTCAAGGACTTGCTCGTGGGCGAAGACCCCTTGCGCACCGATTACCTGTGGCAGAAGATGTACATGGGTGGTTGGCGCAAGCCCGTAGCCAAGGGCGACCACATCGGCGCCATGAGTGCAGTGGATAACGCCTTATGGGATCTGCGCGGAAAGGCGCTGGGACAGCCCGTGTGGCGTATGGTGGGAGGGGCGCAGTCCCGGGTGCGGTCCTACGCGGCGGGCGGCTATTACCAGGACGGGAAGGGGCTCAAAGAGCTGTGTGCTGAGATGGAAACCTATGTCAAGATGGGTTACAAAGCGGTGAAGATGAAGGTGGGGTGGTCGGGCGTGACCCTACGAGAGGACACAGCGCGCGTGGAGGCGGTGCGCAAGGCCATAGGTCCCGACGTGGACCTGATGGTGGACGCCAACAACGCTTGGGACGCCATCACCGCCATCAAGTTCGCCCGAATGGTGGAAGAGTATGAGCCGTACTGGTTCGAGGAACCGGTGCATGCCGACGACTTCCGGGGAGGTGCCCAGGTCTGCGCCGCGCTGGATATGCCCGTGGCAACCGGCGAGAACGAGTTCACCCGCTGGGGCTTCCGCGACCTGATTGAGGCGCAGGCTGCCGATATCATACAGGCGGACCCGGGCATCTGCGGCGGCATCAGCGAGTGGATAAAGATAGCGTCCATGGCCAGCGCATACCATCTGAACATGGCCCCCCACGGGGGCGAGCATCTGGGGGCCGTATGCGTTGCGGCCGTGTCCAACGGCCTCGTCACCGAGACTTACCCCCTCCACCAGGAGCATATGTGGGAGTTCATGCAGAGAGCCCAGTTCGAGGACGGGGACATCGTCATGTCGGACCGGCCCGGCCTCGGCATCGTGTGGGATGAAGCAGCGATAGAACGAAGACTGGCAAAAGCATAGGCCACGGAGGGCTCCCGCAAGTTCAAGAACTCATCCCGAAACAGCCCTCAAGGAGATGAGGGCACAGGCGATGAGCAGGAATGCCAGGTAGATATGGGCATGGCGCTCCCAACGCACTACCAGCCTCTGGAAGTTGGCCAACCAGGCAAAGGTGCGTCCGACAATCTGTTATTTCGTGCAGTGGACGTCGTTGGACCTAGTAGGACGAGTCTGCCGTTTTGGGAATGAGCAGTTGTGGAGCTTCCCAACCTAAGGCAGTCCCCAGATTGGTTACCTTCCTCAGTTCAAGGCGCGTCTGCTTCGCCTGCTCTCAGCAGCCTGGCATCCTTTCCCGTCACCCGTCAACCCGGACCAACTCAACATGAGAGGGGCGTCACCGATGTTCCAGAGCACACGCCGGTCTTCGGTGTTGGACAGCGATCCGACACCCACT
>JAUYDU010000401.1 GCA_030691665.1 Chloroflexota bacterium | reverse complement strand
TAGCTGCAGGGCTTCAGCCCTGCCCAGTGAGGCCGAGCCTACCCTTGCAGAGTCCATAGTAGGGGCGCAGCATGCTGCGCCCCTATTCCAAAGGACCTGTCCCCCGAGGCCGAGTCTAGCCCCGCAGCAATTCACGCAGGTAGCGCGCCCCCCGGGGCACCGCCGTCTCGGCCTCTTCCTCGCCCTCGTACTCGATGGAGAGGAACCCCCGATAGCTGGCGGCCCTGAGGATGGCCATGATCGCCGGCCAGTCCAGCCTTCTCTCCACCCCTCGCTCGTCCAGCTCGTATAGCTTGGCGTGCACGTGAATGGCCTGGCCTATCGTCCGCTCGATGGAGGCCAGGTCCGGGTAGTCGCCGGTATCGAGGCACAGGCGCAGCCAGGGCGAGCCCACCTCCCCCAGGGCTCGCTCCACCTCCGCGGCCGTCGCCACCAGGCCGCCGCCGTCGTGGTTCTCCAGCCCCAGGATCACCCCTCGCTCCTGGGCGTAGGCGGCGCTCTCCCCCAGGCAACGAACCACCTCCGGCCAGAGCACTCCTTTCTGAGCCGCGCGCAGGGGTGCCCAGGGACGGGGGCTGCTGCCTCCGCCGGAGGCGGGCACCGGCAGCCACCCGGCGAACACCCGCAGCACCGGCGCCCCCAGGAAGCCGGCGATGTCCAGCCAGCGCTTGACCCGCACTAACTCGCGCTCCCGCTCGCCGGCCGTCGGCCGCCCGAAGTCGTTGCTCACCGATACGCAGCTAATGCTCAGATGAAGCTCGGCGCAGCGGCGCTTGATCTCCCGCAGGTAGGCGGTGTCGGTGCTGGGGAAGTGGAGGTCGAGGAGCTCCACCCCGTCCAGGGCCAGCTCGCCAGCGCACACGCCCAGCCAGTCCGTCAGGCTCAAGCGCCCGGACACGATGGCCTGGTGGTACGACCAGGAGCTACAGCCCAGCTTCATTCCCAGAATCCTCGTAGCTGCAGGGCTTATGGCCTTTGACAAAATAAGCCGACATGGTAACGACTTCGTAGGCGAGGGTCTTATGGTCGTTAAGAGAATACTGGCCTCACCAGAAGGACAGGCTTCAGCCTGTCGCCGTCGGGCTTAAGCCCGACCTTCTTCGTAGGCGAGGGTCTTTAGACCCTCGCAGAATTACCGTCGGGGTCTTCAGACCCCGACCTACTTGAATTCAACCTCTGCGGGTTGAAACCCGCATCTTCCCCAGAGCTGAGGGTTTTAACCCTCAGGCATGTTTTTATTCTCTCTAAGACCACAAGGTGCAGCTACGTCCTTCTCGGATTACGTGTCCTCCTCCAGCGCCTGCTCCCCCAGCCAGCGCTCGATGCCGCCGAAGCGGACGCGACGGAACTCCTCGCCGTAGACCACGTTGATCTTGCGTCCCACGGTGGCGGCCCAGGCCTTGATCTGCTGGGCGATGAGCGGCCGGTAGTTCTGGGGGTCGATGTTCTCGAAGGCGGGCAGGCGCAGGCCCGAGGCCTCCAGCGCCAGCTTGAAATCGGTCACCGTCAGCACCATCTGGCTCTTGTGCTCGTACAGGGACTCGAGCTTGCGGTCGATGTAGTCGCTGATGTCGACGATCTTGTTCACGTCCTGGGGCACCTTGGCGAAGTAGTAGTGCTCGCCCACGTAGTGGGGCTCCAGCCCCTCATCCCGGTGCTCCGGGTGGTAGAGGGGGAAGTGGCAGAAGCTGGCCGCCTCGATGGTGGCCCAGGCCACCGCTCGGTGGTCCTGGTGGTTCTCGTAGTTGGCGAAGGGGTCCCAGGTGAAGATGATGTGGGGCCGCACCCGCCGCATGGCCCGCATGCACTTCTCCCGCAGCTCATTGAGGGGCGTCTCGCTCAGGCGGCCGTCCTCGTAGCCCAGAAACTCCACGCTCTGCACCCCCAGCACCTTCGCCCCCCGGCGGGCCTCCTCCTGGCGGGCCTCGGCGGCGAGTTCCTGGCTCCAGGCGGGCTCCAGGGTGCCCCGCTCGTTGTTGGTAGCGATCACCTCGTGGATGTCGTGGCCGCGATCGGCCATCTTGGCGATGGTGCCGCCAGCCATGAACTCCATGTCGTCGGCGTGGGCGACGATGACGAGGACGGTCTTCTTGTTGTTGGCCACGGTCGTTCTCCTTCTCGTCAACGGATGGGGAACGGATAAACGGATTGCAGACATCCGTTTATCCGTTTGCTTCATCCGCTGTGAGTCATCCGTTGACAGGTCCCAACCACAAATCGATGGCCTTCCGGACCTTGGGCCGGAAGGGCAGGGCCACCCGCTGGCCCGTCCGCGCCGACTCGTACGCGGCGCAGATGATCTCCAGCACCGCTCGCCCGTCCTCGCCCGTCACCAGCGGTTCCCTGTTCTCGGTCACGCACTCCACGAAGTGGGCCATCTCCTGGGGGAAGCCGTAGTTCCAGGCCTCCTCGAACATGGTGAACGTCCAGCCCTGCGTCCGCGGCGCCTTCTCCAGGGCGTAGCCGTAGCCTGGCTCGCTGAAGGTGACCAGCGAGCTGCCCCGCAGCAGGTCAGCCACCGTCAGCCCCTGCGAGCCGTAGATCTCCGCCCGGTCGTCCACTCCCCCGGTGCGGGCCCAACTGTTCTCGGCCACCGCCACCCGGCCACCCTCGAAGCGCAGGACGCACAGGCTGTGGTCCTCGCCCCGCGTGCGGTCGGCGTGGACGTGGGTGCCCAGCTCGGCGTAGACGCTCTCCACCGGCGCGTTGTCGTATATCCAGCGGGCGAACTGGATGGAGTGGCAGCCCATGTCCATCAGCACGCCCCCGCCCGACTGCTCCACGTCCCAGAACCAGTCGGAGTGAGGCCCGTAGTG
>JAUYDU010000375.1 GCA_030691665.1 Chloroflexota bacterium | reverse complement strand
GCCCATCCCCACTCAGAGCACGCCCGGCATCCACAACCCGCCCCTGGTCTGGCGCTACTTCCTGGAGGCCCGCCGCGAGAAGGAGGACGGGCAGGCCGACGACGACTACGTGCTGGACAGGGTGATGGACATCAACAGTAGGGTGGAGGGCGCCTACGTCTTCTCCAGCGGCAAGAATATGGGCGTGTTTAAGGGCGTCGGCTACCCCGAGGAGATCGCCCACTACTTCCGCCTGGAGGAGTACCAGGGCTATCTCTGGACCGCCCACGGCAGGTTCCCCACCAACACCCCTGGCTGGTGGGGCGGCGCTCACCCCTTCAACATCCTGGACTGGACGGTGATCCACAACGGCGAGATCTCTTCCTACGGGATCAATCGCCGCTATCTGGAGATGTTTGGCTATCACTGCACCATGCAGACCGACACCGAGGTGGTGGCTTACGCCGTCGATCTGCTGATGCGCAAGCATCACCTCCCCATCGAGATGGTGGCCGACGTCTTCGCTCCCCCTCTCTGGAGCCAGATCGAACGCGAAGACGAGGCGACGGCTGCCCTGCATACGACGCTGCGCCAGGTTTACGGCAGCCTGTTGCTCAATGGCCCCTTCACCGTAGTCATCGCTCACCAGGGCGAGATGATCGGCCTGACTGACAGGATCAGGTTGCGGCCGCTGACGGCTGCCACGAAAGGCGACGTGCTCTTCCTCTCCTCGGAGGAGTCGGCCATTCGCCTGGTTTGCCCGGAGCTGGACAGGGCCTGGATCCCCATGGGGGGCGAACCCATCGTTGGCAGCCTGAAGAGCCCCCTGGGCAAGAAAGAACCGATAGCGGCGCGGGAAGCGGTGAGGTGACCGGGCAGAGGTGGCCGTGCGTATGAAGAGCTATTTGCCTCCCAGGTTCGTCGTGGAAAGAGATGTGAGCCGCTGCATCGTCTGCCAGGTGTGCGTGCAACAGTGCAGCTTTGGTGCTCAGGCCTACGACGCTGAGGATGAGGCCATCCGCAGCGACGACGAATATTGCGTCGGCTGCCATCGCTGCTCCGTCTTCTGCCCCACCCACTGCCTGAACATCCGCGCCAATCCCCTCTCCTACCGGGAGAACGTCAACTGGCGGCCAGAGGCCATCGAGGACGTCATCAAGCAGGCCGAGACGGGCGGAGTCCTGCTGACGGGCATGGGCAACGACAAGTCATATCGCATCTACTGGGACCATCTGGTTCTCAACGCCAGCCAGGTCACCAATCCGTCCATCGATCCCCTGCGGGAGCCCATGGAGCTGAGGACATTCCTGGGCCGCAAGCCGGACGCGGTGGAGCTGCATCCGTCCTCCCTTTCCCTGAAGACGCAACTGGCCCCCCAGGTGGCCATCGAGCTCCCTGTCCTCTTCTCGGCCCTGTCCTACGGCGCTGTCAGCCTCAATGTTCACGAATCGCTGGCCCGCGCTGCTGCCGAAGCAGGCACCCTGTTCAACACCGGCGAGGGTGGGCTCCACCACAAGCTCCACAAGTACGGAAACAACACCATCGTCCAGGTGGCTTCCGGCCGGTTCGGGGTGGATGCCGATTATCTCGACCTAGCCAGGGTGATCGAAATCAAGATCGGCCAGGGGGCCAAGCCGGGCATCGGTGGCCACCTCCCCGGCGAGAAGGTGAGTGCGGACGTAGCCGAAACGCGCATGATCCCGGCGGGCACCGACGCCCTTTCGCCGGCCCCTCACCATGACATCTACTCCATCGAAGACCTGGCCCAGCTTATCTACGCCCTGAAGGAAGCGACCAACTACACCAAGCCGGTGTCGGTGAAGATCGCCGCCGTGCACAACTCGGCCGCCATCGCCAGCGGCATGGTGCGAGCTGGCGCCGACATCATCGCCCTGGACGGCCTGAGGGGAGCCACCGGTGCCGCGCCCAAGGCCATCCGCGACAACGTCGGCATCCCCATCGAGCTGGCCATCGCCTCCGTGGACGACCGCCTCCGCCAGGAGGGCATCCGCAATCAGGCCTCGATCATCGTCGCCGGTGGGTTCAGGAGCAGCGCCGATGTGGTCAAGGCCGTCGCCCTGGGCGCCGATGCCGTCTACATTGGAACAGCGGCCCTCATCGCCCTTGGCTGCACCGTGTGCCAGCAGTGCCATACCGGCAAGTGCGCCTGGGGCATCTGCACCACCGACCCCATCCTGAGCAAGAGGGTAAACCCCGACATAGGAGCCCGCCGCCTGGTCAACCTTCTGCGCGGCTGGAGCCTGGAGATCAAGGACATGCTGGGCGGGATGGGCATCAACGCCCTCGAAAGCCTGCGGGGGAATCGCCTCAACCTGCGTGGGGTCGGCCTCACCGATTCCGAGCTGGCAATCCTGGGCGTGAGAATGGCAGGGAGCTGAACCGATGACGGCTGGACTTTCCCAGGATGCGACGCCGGCTCTCACCATCCAAGCCAACGGTGTTCACTACCGAGAGCTGAATCGCATCGTTAGAGAAGCGGTTGAGGGCGGAGCGCAGAGGATCGAGCTTCACAGCGTCCACGGCCAGAGGTACATCGGCACCAACCTGCGCGGCCCAGCCGAAATACACATCTACGGCACGCCGGGCAACGACCTGGGCGCATTCATGAATGGCCCCAACATCGTCGTCCATGGCAACGCCCAGGATGGCTGCGGCAATACC
>JAUYDU010000283.1 GCA_030691665.1 Chloroflexota bacterium | reverse complement strand
GCTTGCGATGGATGCGTTTCGGCTGATAGGTACGCTTGGGCACAATCCTCTCCCCTGCCTCAGGCTGCCGTCATTATACTTTAGGGTTCGCCGCAGGATCAATTGAGTCCGCCTGAGGATAGCGTCTCGCCAATTGATGCTCTTGGCAACACCACACCCTGAAGGTCGTGAAGAAAATAATTCGACCCAAGGCAGGGCTAAAGCCCTGCAGCTACGACCCTATCTGCCCTCTGCTCCGTAGCTGCAGACCTTATGGTCTTAAGCCAAATACGTTAACGAAAGTTGACCTCGTAGGTCGGGGGCTTCAGACCCCGACGGTAATTCTGCGAGGCCGCCGAGGCGGCCTCGCCTACGAAGTCGTTACCATGTCGGCTTATTTTGTCAAAGGCCATAAGGGTGTGGCACCAATCCGTATCGATGCCGCCCCGTAAACGGGGCGGTCGAGTTTCCGTCCCCCGAAAAGCATGAACAAGCGGAAGGCTACCCGCGTGGGGCGGGCCGGTTGACCTAGGGAGCAGGGCTGGTTACCAGGGTGGGATGGTCGGCGCCGGCGTAGAGGAAACGGTAGACGGCGTAGTTCTCCAGCACCAGCTTCAGGTAGCTGCGGGTCTCGCTGAAGCCGACGAGCTCGATGAAGAGGTCCATATCGGAGCCGGCGGCGCCCTGGCTCCAGCCCAGGGCGTTGCCCGGCCCGCCGTTGTAGGCAGCCAGGGCGAAGTAGGGGTTGTCGTCGAAGGAGTGGAGCTGGCTGCCCAGGTAGTAGGCGCCGAAGTCGATGCTCACCAGAGGGCGCAGGAGGTCGCTGGCCTGGAAGTCCTTCCTGTCCAGCTCCTGGGCGATCTCCTGGCCGGTGGCGGGGACGACCTGGGTGAGGCCGAGGGCGCCAGCGGGGGAGCTGGCCGCGGGATTGAAGAAGCTCTCCTGGCGGATGAGGGCCAGGATGAGGAGGGGCGATACGACGTTCTTGGTGGCGGCCGCCTGGATGAGCGAGGCGTAGTCCTGGGGGTAGGCCAGCTCCAGCAGGGGGCGGGCGGCCTGGGCCAGGGGCATGGCCTGAGGCGACTGGGCCAGGAGGCGGGTGGCGGCGCGGGCGGCCAGCTCGGTGAGGCCGAGGTCGTGGAAGGCGCGGGCCAGGCGGTAGAGGCGCCAGGGCTGGGAGCCGCTCTCTTCGATGAGGGAGAGGAATTCGTCGCTGGCCTCTGAGGATAGGCCCATCTGGTGGAGCTCCAGGGCGCGCTGCCAGGTGGGCTGGCTGAGGAGGGGTGGGCTGGCGGCTACTTCCTCCGGCCCCCAGAGGGAGGTCAGCCAGGCCTCGGCTGCATCCCAGGCGGGGGCGGAGGCTGCCTGGATGCTCTCCTCGGGCGGGGCGGTGGCGTCTGCGCCGGAGGAGAGCCAGACCTCGGCGCGCAGGGCGTAGAGGCTATCGGGGGCGGCGGCCAGGGCCTGCTGGAAGTGGGCGGAGGCGGCCTCGCTGTCAGAGAAGAAGTCCTGGTCCATCTTTCCCAGCCAGAGATGGGCCTGGGCCTGCTGCTCGGGGCTGGGGAAGGCGTCCAGCATGTCACTCCAGGCGGCGACGGCGGCCGCCGGATCACCGGCCTGGTAGGGGATGAGGCCGGCGAGGAAGGCTGCCCTGGCGGCGAAGGGCGAGTGGGGATAGGTCTGCCAGAGCTGGCGGTAGGCGGCGGCAGCATCCAGGGACAAGCCCATCTCTTCCAGAAGGCTCGCGTGGGCCCAGGAGGCGTCGTCGGCCAGGTCGCCGGTGGGGTCGAGCTGGAGGGAGGCCTCGTAGTCGGCAAGGGCCTCGTCGTTGGCGGTGGCCTCGTCGGGCTCGTCGAGGCGATCACGGATGGCCCCTCGATAGTAGTAGGCGACGGCGGCTGCCGGCGCCGGCGGGTCGGCGACCAGGAAGGAGTCGAAGGCGGCGAGGGCCTCGGTGTAGGCGCGCTGGCGGTAGCGGACGACGCCCTGGGCCAGGAGGTCCAGGGGGACATCTGCCGCCAGGAGTGACTCCAGGGCGTTGGCTGCCTGGGGCGATGCAGGGTAGAGGTTGACGATGTCCAGGAGGGACTGCTGCCAGCGACTCTGGTCGCCCAGGCGGCGGCTGATGGTGGCGATGCGGAAGAGGGCCAGAGCTTTGTCGGCATCCGAGGGGCTTTCCTGGAGGAGGGTGTCGTACTGCTGGATGGCTTTGTCATCCTGGCCCGCGGCTGCGTAGGCGTCGGCCAGCTTGAGGGATAGGGTGGCCGCCAGCGAAGGTGCCAGGTCGGGCGCCTGGGCCTTCTCCAGCTCCTGGGCGGCCTTATCGGGGTGGTCGGCCTGGACCAGAAGCTCGGCCAGGTCCAGGCGGGCGTAGACGGCGGCCGGCCCTTCCTCTTTGGCGTAGGCTTGGAGGGCCTTCTGGGCCTTGTCCGCCTTGCCCAGGGCGGCGTAGGCACGACCCAGGAGGAAGCGAGCGCGGAGGGCGTCTGCCTGGGGCGGCTTGTTGTCAAGGTAGGCTTCGAGGGCATTGGCGGCCTGTTGGTACTGGCGGAGGGTCAGGTAGGTTTGGGCGAGGCCGTAGCGGGCTTGCTGCTGAGTGTCGCGGCTGCCCTGCTGGATCAGGCGCTGGTAGAGGGCGATGGCCTCCTCGTACTGGCCGTTGCGGTGGTACTGGCGGGCGGCGGCCAGATCGGCGGCAACCTCGGCGGTGGCCTGGGGAATGGCGGTGGGCGCCCCGGCTTGGGGAGGGGGCGACGTTCCGCCCTGGCAGGCCAGCAGCAGACCTGCTAGGGCGATGGCCAGGAGGGCGGCCGATGCTTTGGGGAGCGATCTCATCTCCATACGCGGGGCGGGCTTGGGTCGGTGAAGGCCATAAACAGAATAATTCGACGCAAGGCAGGGCTAAAGCCCTGCAGCTACGACGCTATATCTGCCCTCTACTCCGTAGCTGCAGACCTTTTCCGCCGAAGGCGGATGCGCCTCTGGCGCAAGGTCTGCCCGCAGAGGACAACCAGCACTGTCGCACCGCCTGGTCAATGGCCATCAGGCGGGGGTAGAGAACTCACCCACCAGCCGAGAACCGATCGCGGGATATCCTGTCGTTGACAGTGCCCGAAGCGACATGATACGTTATCCAAGTCTCCTCAGGCAAGCATGGCGGCCATCAATGTGATTCGATGCACGG
>JAUYDU010000277.1 GCA_030691665.1 Chloroflexota bacterium | reverse complement strand
GCCTAGCCTATCTGGCTGACACCCAGGTGTTCGCCTTCATCGGCCAGCGCCTGCTGCGAGCCCGCCTGAGACGGGACGACGAGACGATTTTGGCGATGAACCCGATCATCGATGTGGCGCCGGCCCTGCTGCTGAAGCGAGAGCGCCCCCGGCTTAAGGTGGCCTGCGCCGTGCGGGGGCGGCCAGCCTGGGAGCTTTCCCAGAACTGGCCCTGGCTGAGCTGGCTTCTCTATCGGTTGGAAAGATCGACCCTGCTGCGGTCGGACATCGTTCTGGCCAACGGCTTCGACACCCAGGAGTACCTGGCGGCCAGGGGAGTGCCGTCGCTGGTGGTGCCCAACGGCGTGGACGTGGAGCGGTTCGCCCGGGCGACGGAGGCGAAGGAGGCGGCGTGGCTGGGCGATTTGAAGGACGGCGGCTGTCTGATTATCATGATGGTCGCCACCCTGATGCGGATCAAGGGGGTGCACTACCTCATCCGGGCCGCCGGCCTCCTGCGCCAGATGGGGGCTGACAACTTCCGCCTGGTGCTGGTCGGCGATGGCCCCCAGGAGCCCTTTCGGCGGCAGGCCGAGCGGCTGGGGGTGGGCGAGCACGTGCGCTTTGCCGGCCAGCAGCGGAACATTCCCGCCTTCCTGCGCTGGGCCGACATCAGCGTGCAGGTGTCAGAGGGGGGTGGCATGTCCATGGCCGCCCTGGAATCGATGGCGGCGGGCAAGGCGCTGGTGGCCTGGGACACGCCCGTCTACCGTCAGCTCGTGGAGAGCGAGGTCTCCGGCCTGCTGGTGCCACATCACGACGTCCGCGCCCTGGCCCAGGGCCTCCTCCGCCTGATGCGGAAGGACGGTCTGCGCCAGGAGCTGGGCCGCCGTGCCCAGGAGGAGGCCGGCAAGTACGACTGGGATAGGGTGACGCGAGAGCTGCTGGGGGCGCTCGATCTCCCTTGCCCCGAACCCTTCGACAAGCTCAGGGCAGGCTCTATAGACCATGATCAGCGAGGAGATTAGCCGGCTGCCGGGGGCGCCCCGACTGGTCTGGGGGACGTTGCCCCGTCTGGGCATCGTGCTGCTGGCTCTGGGGCTGGTCGCTATCCTCTACGATCGGCCGCTGGCCCTCTCCAGCCTGGCCTTCGCGCTCGCGGCCCTGGCGGCTGCGCTCTTCGACCGCCGCCTGGTGGTGCCGATGGTCGTCCTGGCCCTGCCCCTGGAGATAACCAAAGAGATCTTCCCTTTCCTCTACGCCAGCGAGAGCGCCACCTCGCCTGACCTGCGGGTTTCGATCGTGGACTTCGGGCGGCTGGCCATCCTCTTTGCCGCTCTCCTGTGGGCAGTGAGGGCGCCGCCGAACTGGCTCGCCCTCCTGCCCCGGAGCACGTTGTTCCTACCCCTGGCGCTTATCTTCGCCCTCTACGTCCTGTCTCTGCCCAACACCCCTAACCTGTCCGCCGGCGGCCGGGAGACGCTGCACCTGGCGTTCAACGTCGGCTTCTTCCTCCTCATCCCCCTGTTCGTCCGGGATCGCCAGACGCTGCGCTGGTGTCTGCTGGCCCTGGTCGTGTCCGGCCTGGCTCTGGCCCTGGCCGCCGTCTTTCAGCAGGCGGCCGACGTCTACTTCTGGAACAAGGGCCTGGGCCAGGGGGGCGCGCCCTACCGCAACGCCACCTTCGCCGACCCCCATCACTTCGCCCGCTTCCTGAACATCGTCATCGCCGTGAGCATCCCTCTCTTCTTTGTCTGGACACGCCGGGTGCGCCACTTTCTGGTTGTCCCCACCCTGGGTCTATGCGCCCTGGCCCTGCTGTTCAGCTCCTCCCGCAGTGGCTGGCTGACCACCGTCCTCCTTCTGCCCTTCCTGACCCTGTTCCTGCCCCTCGATCGGCGCTACAAGGTGGCGTTCGGGGTGGGCCTGGCCCTGGCCGCCGTGGGGATGGCCGGTCTGGCGACAGTCGGTGGGGGTGCCTTCCTCAACCGCCTGGAGACCTTTCGCCAGGGGGTCTGGGTGATCGGCGCTCGCTACTATCTCATTCAGGCGGGCTGGCAGATGTTCCTGGACAATCCCCTGTTCGGCGTGGGCGTTGGCGGCTTCCAGGAGTCCATCCTGGGGCCCTATCGATCGTTCATCTGGTTGGGCCACATGACAACCCTTTCCCACACGGCGCTGGTGACCACCATCGCCGAGCTGGGCCTGCTGGGGCTGGTGGCCATCGCCCTCCTGTTCTACCGCTGGGGCGCCCTCTGCGTCCGCCTGTACCGGCAGGCGAGCTGGGAGGACCGGGCGGTGGCGGTGGGCCTGGCCGGAGCCTTCCTGGCCATCCTCATCAGCAGCCAGGCCGAGGGTCGCTTCCTGGAGGACCCCTACCTCTGGCTGGTGTTTGGCCTGGGCGTCGCCCTGGAGCGTCTGCGGGCCACCGATCGCCCGCTCGCGGAGGCAACGATGCCATGAAGGTCGTCCACGTGCGGGAGGTGGCCAACGTGGCCGCCACTCTGGTGGAGGGGCTGAACCGCCTGGGCCACCAGGCGGAGCTGCGCCGACTGCGCATCGCTGGCGGCTGGTATCCTCTGCCCGTCAAGGCCCTCTTCCTGCCCCATCGCATCCTGGAGGGGATGGCGGCCAATCGCTACATAAAGCGCCACCGCTTCGACATCGTGCACATCCACATGGCCTACATGGGCTGGCTGGGCATCCTGGGGCGGTATCCCTACTTCCTCCACTGCCACGGCCACGACCTGCGGCGCAACCTCTACCACCCCCTGCTGCGCTGGCTCACCCGCCGGGCGCTGGCGAGGGCCTATCGGGTGTACTACAGCACCCCCGACCTGGCGTTCGACGCCGCCTGGGCCAGGCCGGACGCCGTCTTCCTGCCCAACCCGATCAATATCGACCGCTTTCAGCCTGGGCCGGACAACCAGCCCGGCGATCCCCGGCTGCTTCTGATCAGCCGCCTGTGGGGCATCAAAGGCGTCGACACCGCCTTCGGGATCATCCGCGAGGTCAAGCAGAGGTATCCGTCGGCGTCCATCCACGCTTTCGCCTGGGGGCCCGAGCGGCGGCGATTCCGCGACAACCGCGATGTGAGCTTTATTCCCCTCGTGCCCTACTCTGAGATGCCCGATCTGATAAGCCGCTATGATATAGTCGTAGGGCAGTTCGTGGTGGGCTCTCTGGGCATGTCCGAGTTGGAGAGCATGGCCTGCGGCAAGCCGGTCGTTTCCTATTTTTGCTATCCGGAGGTCTACGACGAGCCGCCGCCGGTCTTCTCCGCCCAGGATGTCGCGGGGGCGGTGGAGCACCTGGCGGCGCTCCTGGAGAACCCCTCGCTGCGGCGCCAGGCGGGGGAAAAGGGGAGAGAATGGGTCCTCCAGCATCACCACTATCTGAAGATCGCTCGGATGGTGGAGCAGGACTATCAGAGCTTCTTGAGCAGCATCTAGAGCGCCCCGCCGCCGTGGAGAGCGAATCGCTTCCTCTCGTCTCTGTGGTCATCCCCATGCGCAACGAGGAGCGCTACATCGGCCGCTGCCTGAAGTCCCTGGCCGTGCAGGACTATCCCCGCCAGCGGCTGGAGGTGATCGTGGTGGACGGCGAGTCCAGCGACGGCTCCCGCCAGGTGGCGGAAGGCTTCGGCCAGGGGGCGCTGCCCGGCCTGCGGCTGCTTTCCAACCCCGCAGGCACCACGCCCAGGGGCCTGAACATCGGAATCCAGGAAGCTGGGGGCGACGTTATCATCGTCTTGGGGGCCCACAGCGAGGTGGAACCAAGCTTCCTGGGCGAGAGCGTGCGGGCTCTTCTGGACAGCGATGCCGACTGCGTGGGCGGGCCTATCACCAGCGTCGGCGACGGCCTGGTAGGGGGAGCCATCGCCCTGGCCATGTCCTCGCCCTTTGGCGTCGGCGACGCCCTCTTTCGCTACAGCCGGCGGCGGCAGTGGGTGGAGACGGTGGCCTTCGGAGCCTATCGCCGGGAGGTCTTCCAGCGCATCGGCCTGTTCGCCGAGGACCTGGTGGGGGATGAGGACACGGAGTTTCACTACCGCCTGGCCGAGGCCGGCGGCAAGATCCTCCTGACCCCCGAGATCAAGTCTGTCTATTATCCCCGCTCCAGCCTGGCAGCCCTCTTCGGCCAGTACCTGTCCTATGGCTCGGCCAAGGTAGAGGTGGCCCGCCGCTATCCCCACCGCCTGCGCCTGCGAGCGCTCGTCCCCGGCGCCTTCGTGGCGACGCTGGCTGTCAGCGGGGCGTTGGCCATGCTGGGCCGGCGGGCTGGCTGGCTGTTCGGGCTGGTGGCCGGGAGCTACGCCTTCGCCTCCCTTCTGAGTTCCCTCGGCGTCGCCTCCCGCCGCGGCTGGCGATACCTGCCGGTGCTGCCGGTGGTCTTCGCCTGCATGCACTTCGCCTACGGCCTGGGCTTCCTGGGGGGGCTGGCGCGGCTAT
>JAUYDU010000257.1 GCA_030691665.1 Chloroflexota bacterium | reverse complement strand
TTGGCTGTCCGCAATCTGCCCTGTTCGAGAACCATCCGATTAAAGACGTGAGGATTGTACCGTCCCCGTGTTGCGTTCAAGGTACGTTCGTGTAGCCTTCTCATAACGGAGTCGAATTCGTCGCTTAGTGCGTCCATGTTTGCCCCTGAACAGTCAAGAGTCAGGGCCTTGGGCGCCGAGTCGTCATCAGCGAGGTGATGACAGGCAACCCCAACACCAAGCCGAATTATACTCACCAGCGTTGCAGTGTCAAAAACCCAACATCGTTAGGAGCAGCCTACCGCCACATTGTCTGCGATAGCATCGTCGACACCCACTCTTCTGGAGCACCTGCGCGGCCGCGTCGAACACCCCTACGTACCGCTGCCGTTGACTCTGGCTGCCATCGCGAACAGCATGGTCATTGAACAGAACAGCGGACTGTGCAGGCACGTGATCGCTGTTGGTGCAGCCTCTGTGCCTGCACAGTTACAGGGGCCCATCAGGGTTACGGAGCAGCGTTTCCGTGCCCCCGCATGTGCTGCCAGCGCACCGGCCAGGTCAGCAGGTCCCAAAGAAGCCAGACGGGATAGTTCACCACGATCGCCGTCCAGCCCACGATTCCAGACCTGGCGCGCATCTTCCGGCGATACCGAACACCGTGGGGCTCGTGCCAGTAGGACTTGCACTTCGCATCCGCCATAGCAGTCCTCCTCACCGCGGTCGGGCCAGAACCGCCCATGTCAACCCTCATCGAGAGCGCGTAGGTGGTGGCGTGCTCCTCGCCCGCTGCCCATGACGACGGTCTGCGTTCCTGGTGTCAACTGCCCTTTAAGAGCTGGAATCGGGCTCGAGGTGGTCGTCACTGTCACCGGCCCTTCGCCTGAGAAGCTTCGTCTCCTCGTGCTGTATGTGGAGCAGGCTAACCCTGAACGCTCCCGGCAAGGCAACCACGGTCTTGATGCCACGAACTTGACACGAACTAGATGGGTTGTTACAATATGTTATCATGTCTCGCCACGAGCGGCCAGCTCGTTAAATCGTCGAGAGGAGGGGTGAGTGATGCGAAAAGCTTTCCTCATGGCATTCCTAGCGGGTCTTGTATTGGTGCTGGCGGCGCCAGTGTACGGGGCCGGTGCCCCCCAGGTTCGCCTGCTGGTGGCGTTCGAAGACGGTGTAGCAAACGAGGCGGCGGAGGGGATCCTTGCAAGCCGTGGTGCAGTGATCGAGCGCCAGTTGGAGAATACGCCCTTCCCTGCCTTCAGAGTCCTCCTCCCTGAACAGGCGGCGCCCGCCCTGGGCCAGGCCCGCGGTGTTGCCCGGGTGGAGGTGGACTACGAGGTCTTTGCAGTCGGGAAGCCAGGGCCTTCGCCGCTGCCCGCCGAAGTGCTGCCCTGGGGCGTGGACCGCATAGACGCAGACCTGGCCTGGGCGTCCAGCAGGGGGGTGGGTGTGAAGGTGGCCATTATAGACACCGGCATCAGCAAGAGCCACCCCGATCTGAAGGACAACCTCAAGGGCGGCGTCAACTTCGTCAGCCAGAAGGGGGTGATTGACCCCTCCAAGTGGGATGACGACAACGGGCACGGTTCGCACGTCGCTGGCATCGCGGCCGCGGTTGACAACACCATTGGGGTGATAGGCGTCGCTCCGGAGGCGCACCTGTACGCGGTGAAGGTGCTTAACCGGCAAGGGTCAGGCTACCTCAGCGACGTGATAGACGGTATCTACTGGGCCGCCAACAACGGGATGCAGGTGATCAACATGAGCCTGGGCTGTGACTGCCCCAGCGACACGCTGAAGCAGGCCGTGGACAAGGCGTACGGTGACAGGATAGTCGTCGTCGCGGCGGCGGGCAACTCTGGCAACGCCGATGGCACAGGCGACAACGTCATCTATCCAGCCAAGTACGACTCCGTCATCGCTGTGGCCGCCACCGACAGCGGCGACAAACGGGCGTGGTGGTCCAGCACCGGCCCAGCAGTCGAACTGGCCGCCCCGGGGGTCAGCATCTACTCCACCTGGAAGGGAAAAGGATATAACACCATCAGCGGCACCTCGATGGCGTCCCCGCACGTGGCCGGTGCGGCTGCCCTGATGCTGGCTGCTCCGGTTCTGGCCTGGTTTGACCTGGACGGGAACGGCACCTACAGCGCTGCAGAGGTGAGGGCTGCCCTTCGCAACACCGCGGACGACCTGGCGCCAACAGGTGTGGACACTCTTTACGGTTCCGGTCTAGCGGATGCGCAGGAGGCCGTCACCGGTATCCAGACTCTACCGTAGGACAATCCTTATCAAAACGCCCCACCGCGGTAAGGGGCCCGGTCCTCCGAAGGGTCGGGCCCCTTCTGGTTTTGAGGGCATCCTCTGCAGCGTCCTCTATTCGGAAGGCGTTGTTCTCGTCGCTTTCGCCCGTGCAGCCCAGAGGCGATGCGCGAACTGTGGCCATCGCCGAAGCGGTAGTGCGTATCCAGGGGTCGGCGGGACACAACCCGCTGCTGGAGGACTTCGCTGTCCTCCTGGACATCAAGTCGCTGCACTTCGCCGGGCTTGGAGTGAGCCTCTGGGTCGTGTATGGACTGCTGGTCCCGCTGGACGTGTTCAAGGCCATCAGCGCGGAAAGCGCGGTCATCGCGTTCGCCTCGGGCTTCGCGGTGGACAGCCTGGCAGAACCTGCCCTCAAGCAGTTCGAGCGAAAGGCATACAGCAAGGTTGCGACCGTCCAGCAGGCAGTGGGAGCGTGACCAGGGATAGTGGCCGTCCCAGGTACGTTGGAATGCTTCCCGAGTGCACCGGCTGTGCCGCCCGCGCACGGATAACAGTTTGTCACAATGTGCAGCGTCCTGGGTCGTTGCCACACAGACGGGTTGACTGGGGATGCGTAGAGGGATTAGGATGTGCTCACCAATCTCCACCAGTACTGGGGCACCGCCATCCAGGGCCACCAGCATCACTGACCTGGTGT
>JAUYDU010000235.1 GCA_030691665.1 Chloroflexota bacterium | reverse complement strand
CCCCCTGCTCGTCCAACGGTCGGACGTCTTCCGCCTTCGCCGCGATCCGCTGGAGGTGCCCATCTAGCTCCTCAGGAATCGCCTGGCGTACCTCTTCCACATCGGCACAGCCCTGCCAGGCCTCCAGCAACTGCCGGTTCTCGCTATACAAGAAGACGTCCGCCGACAGGCCCAGACCGTCTGCTCGCAGCTCAGGGTACCGCAGCAGCAGCGCCAGGCAATACTCCTCCCGCATGTCGCCCCCACGAGTCGGGACCGCCACAGCCTCTGGCTCCTCGACCGCCTCCCTGGCGCGCCCCCGCTTCCCCTGAACCTGTCGAAGGGCCTGGCGCTGAAGCATCTGCTGCAGCGCCCCCTCCCTCACCTGGGCCAGGCGGGCCAGCCTCTGCACGTAGTGCGCCTGCACCACCCTATCGCCGATGGCCCCCACCAGCGGCAGAAGCTCCGCCACCGCTCGCGACCGCTCCCTCGGCTGCGACAGGTCCAGGCCCGCCGTCAGTGTCTGGAACTTGTAGTCCAGCAATGGCTGGGCCTCAGCCAGGAGAGCGGCCCAGGACTCGGGCTCGCTGCGAATCATCTGGTCAGGGTCGCGGCCCTCCGGGAGAATGACCACCCGGATATCTCGTCCCAATATGTCCTGATACTCCACCGCTCGCAGGGTCGCCTCCTGGCCAGCCGTATCCGCGTCCAGCGCCAGGACTACGTCGCGGCTATACCGCTTGAGCAGCCGTACCTGCCGCTCGGTAAGGGCAGTCCCCATCGACGCCACTACATTGGCGAACCCATGCTGGTGGGCGGCGATGGCGTCCATGTATCCTTCTACGATTACGGCCGACCCCTGACCGCGGATGTGTTCCTTGGCCTTGTCCAGACCGTACAACAGGCTCCCCTTGTCGAAGATGGCCGTCTGGGGTGTGTTCAGATACTTGGGCTGGCTATCGCTCCCCTCCACCGGCAGCGACCGCCCGCCGAACCCGACAACGCGACCCCCCATGTCCGCGATCGGGAACATGACCCGCTGGTGAAACAGGTCGCGCAGCCCCCGCTCGCCCTCGATAGCCAGGCCGGCCGCCCGCAGCTCCTCGTCCCGATAGCCCCGCTCCCTCAGGTGCTGACACAGGCTATCCCAACCACTGGGGCTGTACCCGAGCTGGAAATCCTGCATGCTCTTCACGTCCAGGCCGCGCTCCTCCAGGTAGCGCCGCGCCCCTCGTCCCGCCTCGCTCGTCAGCAGCGCCCGGTGGTAGAACTGAGCCGCTGCCTCGTTGGCCTGGCGCAGCCTCTCTCGCTCACTATCCTCCTCCTGCCGCCTCTCCGGCAGGGGCACGCCAGCTCGCTCGGCCAGCAGCCGCAGGGCCTCAGCGAACTCCAGCCCCTCCTTCTTCATCACGAAGGAGAACACGTCGCCGCCCGTGCCACACGCCCCGAAGCAGTGCCAGCTCTGCCTCTCCGGCGAAACGAAGAACGAGGGCGTCCGTTCGCTATGGAAGGGACAGACCGCCTTGTAGCTCCGTCCCGCCTTCACAAGCTGGACGTACTGGCCCACCACGTCCACGATGTCCAGCCGCTGCTTCACCTCATCGACGGTCGTCATGACATAACAACCCGAACAAATGATCCGTTCTCATTATACACCAACCGCGCCCCCACATAAATATAGAACATGAAATGCCCCCAAAAGTTACGTCCTCAGCGCCCCCAGAGACCTTTTACATAACAAAATCGACGCCTATCGCCTTCCCGCCTAAGGCGGGCCCCCGCCAGAGGCGGGCAGACTGCCTCAAGCGGAATCCTTCTCTACCCGCTGCCCGTACCCCAGCCTGGCCGCCGTCTTCAGGGCGAACTGGTCGGTCATGCCCGCGATGTAGTCCGCCACCCGACGCCAGGACGGGTCGGACGGTATCAGGAAGTCGCTCTCGATCTCCTGCGGCCGCCCCAGATAGTACTCGAACAGGAAGCGCACCACCCCCTTCGCCTCCTCCACCTCGTCCCGCCGGTCCTCCCACAGATAGACCCGCTGGAACAGGAACTCCCGCAGAGCATTGGCCGCCGCCAGGATCGCCGCGCTCATCCCGATCCGCACCTCAGGGCGGGGAGGCCGTGTTCCTTGCCGCCTACGGCGGCCGCCTTGAGCGGCTTCCCCCTTCCTTGACCCTTCGCCGGTGGCCGCCCACGAGTGCTCGACGATGTCGCCCACCAGGGTGTTGATCCGCTGCGAGTGCGTTCGCCCCAGCACCCGACTCACCTCGGCCGGCGGCTCCCCCTCCGCCAGCACGCCCGCCCGTATAGCGTCGACGATATCGTGGTTGATGTAGGCCACCGCGTCCGCCAGCCGCACGATCTGCCCCTCGAGAGTACCCGGCTCTCCGCCTCCGGCCGACGCCAGGATGTCCTCCCGCCCCTTCGAGCTGTTGACGATGCCGTCCCGCACCTCCCAGGTCAGGTTCAGGCCCTGGCCGCCGTTCTCCAGCCGCTCCACCACCCGCAGGCTCTGCTCGGCGTGGCGAAAGCCCTCGGGGGGTGGGGCGTCCGCCTCGCTCCCTGTTCCTTGTTCCCTGTTCCTTGTTCCTTGTTCCCTGTTCCTGAGCCCCCGAAGCTCCTCGTCCAGCGCCTCCTCCCCCGCGTGCCCGAAGGGTGGATGCCCCAGGTCGTGCCCCAGAGCGATAGCCTCCGCCAGGTCCTCGTTCAGGTTCAGGGCCCGAGCGATGGTGCGGGCGATCTGCGCCACCTCCAGGGTATGGGTGAGACGCGTAACGAAGTGATCGCCCACCGGCGCGATGAACACCTGCGTCTTGTGCTTCAGCCGCCGGAAAGCCTTGCAGTGGATGATCCGATCGCGGTCGCGCTGGAACTCCGTCCGCAGGGGCGACGGCTCCTCCGGCCGCTCCCGCCCCCGGCTCTGGTAGCTCCGTGCTGCGAAGGGCGAGAGCAGCCGCTCCCGCCCCTCCAGCCGCGCCTGCACATCGCCCTCGTGTACCGTTGCCATGCCACTTCAGAGATTCCGATAAACGTCCTTCCGATGCTTGACCCGCCAAATGACCACCAGTCGTGCCGGGTCATCAACATCGTAGAGGATCCGATATTCCCCGACATCTAGCCGATAGCCCTTCCCCCTCCCAACGAGCCGCCTTGCATCGTGAGGTCTGGGGGTCGTCCTCAACTCATCAAGCCGTCGATCAATTTGCCCACGGATTTTCGGCGGCAGCCTCGCGATCTCTTTGACAGCCGCTCGCGTTAGGCTTACCGTATATTCCGGGCTCATTCAGCCCACTCTCGCCTGGCCTCCCCCAGGGGGACCAGCGGCTCGTGCTCCACCTCAGCTATAGCCTCCAGGTCCTCCCGCTCCTCCTGCTTCTCCACCCAGTCCCGCAGCGCCTCTGCCACCACCTCCCGCAACGACCTCCCCTGGTAAGCAGCGAGCACTTTCACGCTACGATACAGGGCAGCGCTGCCCAGATCGACGGTTACACGCGTGTTGGCGGTTTGCCCTCGCACCATGATCGTCACCTCCCGCCAAGACATAATAGCATAAAGGCGCGAACGCAGCAACCAGTAAGGCGCTGGCGCACGTCGACGGAGTGGCCCATCACGGCGGGATTGTACCAGCGAAGGGCGACCGGGCGACAAGCGAGCAGCGAGGCGTGTTTCCGAGATCGCCTAGCATCCATCCGTGGGGCAGCGCTCAGCAACCAAGCCCGAGACCGCCGTCGGGACCAGGAAGCCGAAGACCATGTCCCGGGTTATCCCGGGCTGGATGTCGTCGTACACGCCGATACGTTGGAAGTAATCCTCGGCGGCCCACTGCACGTTCAGCGAGTCCGGCTCGTCATAGGAGAGGGTAAAGTGGCGCCCAAGGCTATCCCGAAGCCTGAAGCTGTACGAGCCCACGTCGTCAGGTTCCGTACCTATGTTCTCAACCCTCATCAACACCACAGCGAAAATGGACCCCGCCGGCGCGGTAACTCCCTCGTGGTAGCCCATCTTCGGTATGGAATCCATCATCCTTATTTCTTCGACCGTGCCCCGGAACGTATCCGGTTCGCTGTAGGAAGACGCAAACGTGAACGAGTATTCGCCGCTAGGCGTCGCCGTGGGCGTGGGCGTCGGCGTCACCACCGGCCCCGTCGCCGAGCCTAGAGCGAGCACGCCCTGCATATCGTTCAGCGTCGCCAGCGTGCTGATTTCGGGCCGGCCAGCGAACCAGCCCAGCCAGCCGCCCGTCTGCGGGTCGAGGGCGTACGCCGCGTCCACGGCTCCCGCCCCGCACGTCGCCAGGGCATCCGCGGCCGCCGTACCGCTCGCACCATCCCACACCGATATCGCCCACTTCCCCGCCTGGGGGCAGTTCACCATGCTTCCAGACTGCGCCCCGGACGCTGGCGGCCCAACGCCCCAGGCCAGGCCGACCACCGCCAGGGCGATGGCGGCCATCAAGAACGAAGAGAACACACCGAGCCTGTGGCACCGCATGACTCACCTCCGTGTACGCCGTCTCCGCCGAAATCGGCGACGCGAATGTAGCACGGCGGCGCCCAGGCTGTCAAGAAAGAGCTACGGCCAGGGGCGACGGCGGCTGCCTTATCGCGGCACGTAGCGCGCGCAGCCGTCGTCCGTCTCTTGATAAAAGGGGGAGCCGGCCGCGAGCAACGCCCCGTGGTCACCCCGCCTCGCCGCCTCCTCCACCGCCCGCACCTCCTCGCCCGGCACCCCGTCCGCCATCACCGCCTGGCAGTAGCCCCAGTCGGCCAGCGGCCCCTCCTTGCCGAAGCAGTAGACGAACTTCCGGCAGTGGCTGCAATGAGGGTTGAAGGGCTCGTGCATCCCTAACGTTATCTACAAATCCTAGCGGAGGGCCTTTCCGCCGAAGGCGGATGCGCCTCCGGCGCAAGACTCACAGCACCAGGCTCAGCCCCGGATACACCGCCCGAAACCGGCCCCCCTTGATCTCGGCAACCAGCTCCTCCACGCTGCCGATCTCCCGCTCGAACTCAGTGTAGCAGCGCCCGACGCTATGGGGAGCGTGGCTGTCGCTGCCCCCGACCCCCGCCAGCCCCAGCCGCTTCAGCACCCGGCAGCCGAACTCCACCTCCCCCCGCGGCGAGGCGCCGTTGAACACCTCCACCGCGTCCACCATCCGAAACACCGCCCGCCCAGCAGCCTCTTCCTCGTCCAGGATGGCCCCGGGCAGGGAGTACCAGCGGAAGGGATGAGCGGCGATCATCACCCCGCCCGCCTCGTCCACCAGCCGCCTCAGGTCCGCGATACGCCGGCCCGGCAGCAGCGAATCCTTCACCCCGAACACCAGCACGTCTCCCACCTCGCTGCTCACCTCGATGCCCCCCAACAGGCACAGCCCGCTCTCCTCCGCCAGCGCCCGCAGGGCCTCCTCCTCCCAGGCAGCGTTGTGCTCGGTAATGCACACGCCGTCCAGCCCTATCTCCCTGGCCCGCTGCACAAGCTGCCGCGGCTCCATGTACGAGCAGTTGGAGCCGAACCGCGTGTGCGTGTGCAGGTCTACCGCGAAGCTCATTCCCCCCGTCCTACCCTCTGACCTCCCATAAAGCATAGGTTCCCACCCCGCTCAAGCCAAGGTGAGAACCCACCC
>JAUYDU010000222.1 GCA_030691665.1 Chloroflexota bacterium | reverse complement strand
GCGCCTTTCCCAGCGTCCCTGCCCTCGTCCAGGCCATCATGGACTACCTCGAGGCCACCAACAGGGCCCCAAAGCCATTCGTCTGGACCGCCTCTGCCGACTCCATTCTCACCAAGGTCCGACAAGCTAACGAGGCGTTAGAGACACTACACTAGTGGCCGTCGGGTTCCTTCTAGGCCCCGTCCTCCACCTGGTAGACCCGGGGGAGATCGCTCCCGTCGCCCCGATCCTGACGTCATTGGCACTATTGATGATCGTGTTCGATGGCGCCCTGAGTCTGAACCTGTACAAGGTGCTGGGGGAGAGCGGGAAGGCGTTGGTGTTGGCAGTCCTTGGAGTGGCTGCCAGCATGGGGGTGACCGTGGGCGTAGCCCACTTCGGCTTCGGGTGGAGCTACATGGAGGCGCTGCTGCTGGGCGCCCTGGTGGGTGGCACGAGTTCCTCTGTCATCATCGCCATCATTAGCCAGATGCGTGCGCCAGATCGTATCGTGACCCTCCTGACGCTGGAGTCCACCTTCACGGATGCCATAGTGATAGTGATGAGCATCGCTCTGGTGCAGGTCATGTCTGCTCAGGGCGACGCCAGCCCTCTAGCCACGGCGGGACGGGACATTGCCAGTGCCTTCTCTGTGGGGGCGGTAGCGGGAGGAGTGGTGGGCCTGGTATGGGTGAGGATGCTCGCGAGGATCAAGGCGGAGCGCTACAACGACATTCTCACTCTCTCGGTAGCACTCCTCTTCTACGCCCTGGTGGAGCAACTGGGTGGTAACGGCGCGGTATTCGCACTCACCTTTGGGCTGGTGCTAGCCAACGGGACCGAGCTTGGCAGAATACTGCGCATGAAGGAGTCTGTGGAGGCCACGGACGTGATGAGGTCCTTCATGTCCCAGCTCACGTTCTTCGTACGGACCTTCTTCTTCGTGTACCTGGGGTTCATCGTCGTCATGAACGGGTATCAGTCGTGGGTATTCGGGTTGCTGCTGTCGCTGGCCCTCGTTTTGGGCAGGTTGGTGGTGGTGTGGGTCACTGGGTTCGGCGATGCCCTTCTACGGGCACACACGCCGCTCATCACTGCCATGCTGGCAAGAGGCCTGGTTGCTGCCGTGGTAGCCCAGTTCGTGGCGGCGTCGTCGCTGGCGCGGGCCAGGGAGTTCCCTGACGTGGTGACCGCGGTGATCATCTCCACCGTCCTGTTCACCTCGGTGCTTTCCTCGGTCCTCAAGGGAAGGCTGGCGCGCGCGGCGGAGCCCCAACCCGCACCGTCGTCAACCAGCGCTTGACGCCAGGTCGGCTGATACTGAGCACGGGCTCCGGCTGGTTGGCTTGGGTCAGCCACGCGTCCCAGCGTCGCGGCGTCCTGGCCTACCGCCAGGCATCTCTTCCGCGGCAGGCGTGGCAAGACCTGCTAGAGGAACAGCACCGTCACGAACCCCACCAGCAGGGCGCCGAAGCCCAGCGGCACACCTAAACTATACATGGCGTCTTAAGTAACTGCGCAAAGACGCCGAAGGATTTCGCTGCCGCTACCCCACGGAGCAAACACGCCCTCGACTTTCTCTACCACCGCGCTGACCGTTGGAAAGTATTGGTTGTGCGTCCCCTGGCGGCGTGTGAGCTTCCATACGCGTTCGACCGGACTGAGATCAGGGCTGTAGGGAGGAAGGAACTCCAGGGCAAAGCGGGGCATCGCATGGTTGCGCCAGTCCTCGTGGAGGCGGGCATGGTGGTATTTCGCATTGTCGACAAGAACGATAACGCGGCGGCCGGTGTGACAGCTGGCCTTGCGCAGGTTCTTAAGGAAGCTGAAGAAGGTGTCGCCGTTGAACACGGTCTCCTCCCGCTGGAAGACAAACTTGCCATCCCGCAGCCGGACGGCGCCAAAGTATCCCACGCTCTTGCGCGTGGGATGGTGGAGGAGCACGGGGTCCTTGGTTTCTGGCGGTACCCACATACAGCATCGGGCGCCATGCTGCTGGAAGTGGACTTCATCGGCTGACCACAGATCAACCCGGGGATCCCCTGCCAGTTCGCGGAGTTTTTTTAAACCGCGCCTGCTCCTCGGGGTCAGCCCGTGCAATCGCCGGCCGTGGCTTGCGGAGACGAAAGCCAAGTTGGCGAAACAGTCGCTGGCATTGCCGCACGCCCAAGGTGAGACTCCATTGCTGATGGATGAACGCCCCCAGCGCCTTGCCATCCCACAGATTGCCGGTCAGGCCGAAATCCCTGGGCGTCTTCCTCAGGGCAGCATCGATCTCCGCAAGTTGTCCCTCGCCCAGCCGCCGCGGACGTCCGGGACGCTCTCCCTCGACGAGCCCCGCAAGCCCGTCATCTTCGAACCGGCGCACCCAGTAGGCAACGGTTCGGGGAGCATCGCCAAGCAGTTCGGCGACCCGGTGGCCGCTCATGCCCTGGGCGACCAACAGAAGGCCGTGTAACCGGTGGTCGTACCGGGCCTCCGGGGACCGACGGATCTCGTCCTGTAGCGCCAGGACAACCGTGGCTGCATCGGGTACTGTAAGCTTCTTCATACCTGCAAGATAACAGATCTTGCTGATATACGCAATTACTTATGGCGCTATGTATAGATCGTCGAGGGAGCCGCCGGCTGGCAGGTCTCGGCCGTGGAGCAGAACCCCCGCGGGCCTCTCACCGTCAGATGAGGTGAGTTGAGCCGCAAGTTCCGTCTTGCCACATC
>JAUYDU010000217.1 GCA_030691665.1 Chloroflexota bacterium | reverse complement strand
GAGCCCCAGCACAGGCGGTAAGGTCCAAAATGCTCATAGAGCGTGCGCACCAGCCAGAGCACGTCCGAGTGGGGGTACTCCCACTGGACGCGCGAGCCGTAGTAGAAGCCAGAGACCTTGACGTAGATGTTGGGCATTCGGACAGAGGCCAGCACCTCTTTGAGGCCTGGCTGGTCCGGGCCAGCGCTGGCACGAAGGCCCGCCAGATGATGGCAAAGGACTGGCATCGAGGGAAACCTCTCCGCAACCTTCCGCAGGGCCGGCTGGTGCTGCGGCCCGCCGGATATGCTGGCGATGAGCCTCTTCTCTGCCGCGACTCGGAAGAACGCCTGCCCCTGTTCTCCATAGAGCCATGGACCATCGTCGTCACCCTTCAGATAGTGAGTGAACCCCACGATGGGCCACCGCTCTGCGATGGCTTTCAGCCTGTCTGCCGCCCCAGGGGCGTGGTACGTTGGGGACCAGGAGCAGTCCACGTCGGGGAACTGGTGTATCCGGGACGGATATTTCTGGGCCTGCTCGGCGATGTACTCGTTATTATCGGGGTTCCGCTGTATTTGGGCACATATGATGACCGCCTGGTCCACCCCGTTCTGGTCCATCTCGAAGAGAAGCTGCTCGATACGACCGCGGCTCTCGTCGTCAGGCACCGGGGGCTGGTACGGCCAGCGGGTCCAGGCATGGGCGTGGCTGTCTATAATCATCGTCCCCCTCGGCGAATCTACTTGCTGGTGCGAAGAGACTGGACGTTTCCCGGCGCCCTACGGAACCCCGAAGTCGTCGAGGTACAGCTCGTCTATCCTGCGCAGCTCTTGCTTTGTAAGAGGCCTGGCGCCGGAACAACCTGCTGCCTCCTCTATCTCCGCCGTGTTCTTGACGCCGGGAACTATGGTGGCGATGCTCTGGTTCATGAGGCAGAAGGTGAAGGCCGCCTGTGAGAGTGTGCGCCGTCCGCTTCTCTTCAGGAACTCCAGGCGCCGCGCCCGCTGTAGCATCTTCTCCATGTCGGGGTAAGGCTCGATAGGACGGTCTATCGCGTCGCTCAGAATACCGGCTAGGACAGGACGTATGCAGACTACGCCCATGCCCTTTGTTACAGCCTGCGGAATGGTCTCGCACTGGTCCACCAGGCTGTACCTGAGGTCCACCAGCGGCATGCCGGCCCCTTGGCTCTCCATCTCGGCTATGTCCAACATTTCCACGCCTGGAGGCGGGGCCTTCTGTGCCGACTGGTTGAAGATGTTGTACTCCGTCTGGAGCGCATCGAACTTTCCGCTGTTGATGAGCTTTGCCAGCTCACGCCTGTTGCACCGCCACCCAGTAAAACCTATGAACCGCACCTTGCCTGCCTGCTGCAACTCACTGAACACCTCTGCCATTTCGAGAGCATCGTCACCTGTGATACATCCCTGGTATGGAACGCCCCGGCGGGAGAAGATGGGGTTGTGGACCAGCAGTAGCTCCACGTGGTCTGTTTGCAGGCGGCGCAGGCTTCCCTCAATGCTTGTTAGAATGTAGCCACGCTTATCGCCCGCCTTGTCGAGGGGAAGGCTCACCTTGGTGGTGATGCTCACTTCTGCTCGGCGACCCTTCAACCCTTGTCCCACAAGCTCCTCAGCCTTGCCACTCCCGTAGCCCGGGGCCACGTCGAAGAAGGTGATACCCAACTCCAGTGCCCGGTGGACGGCGCGGATCGACTCCTCATCCGTGGTCGCTCCCCAAACGCGTCCAATTCCACCTCCTCCGAACCCAACCTCGGAGACCCTCAAGCCTGTGCGTCCCAGCGTGCGGTATCTCACTCTTGTTTATCCTCCAACATGAGAGCGCCTAGCCATTCTTGTGTGATGCCTGCTCTCCCTGGGAGAGGCTGCTCATTAGCTCGACGCCCTCCACAGCAGGTGATTCCTTGTAGAGGAAGCAGGCCGTCGCGCGCCGGCTATCGGTACGATAGAGGGGAGGGAGCTGTTCGTGGCAGGCGGGCATCACCAATGGGCAACGTCCTGCATACTTGCACCCACCCCCAACGCCACTCCGTCCGCCCGTCCTCTCGGTCTCAATAGCCTCGGTGCCCCACTTCAGTTTCGGGTTCGGAAGTGGGATGGACCCCACCAGCAGCCTGGTGTACGGATGTTGCGAGTTGCGAATCACCTTCTCTACATCCCCAACCTCTACCACGGAGCCCTGGTACAGCACAAGGATGGTCTCCGCCACCTGATAGGCGGTGGTGAGGTCGTGGGTCACATAGACAAGGGAGATGCCCATCTCACGAGAAAGCTTCAAGAGGGTCCCCAGGATGGTCGCCCGTAGCGACGCATCCACCATTGAAACAGGCTCATCCGCCAGAAGTATCTTCGGGTTCAGCAGGAGCGCCCTGGCTACCATGACGCGCTGTCGCTGGCCGCCGCTGAGCTGGTGAGGGTATCGCCCCAGCGTCTCCTCAGGCCGAAGACCCACCATGTCAAGGACCTTTCCCACCAGCTCTCGTCGCTCGCTCCTGGACCGGGCCAGGCGGAACTTGACGATGGGCGTGTTGAGCACGTTGTCCACTTTGTAGAAGGGGTTGAACGCCTCGAAGGGATCTTGGAATATGGCCTGGACCTCACGCCTGAACGCCTTCCACTCCTCACGGGAGAGCCTCTTCAGATCTTTACCACGGTAGAGCACCTGGCCGCTGGTGGGCTGACTGATGCCCAGGAGGAGCCGCGCCAGCGTAGTCTTGCCGCTGCCGCTCTCTCCGGCAATTGATATGATGGAGGGTCTGTCGCCGCTGATGACGAGAGAGATGTTGTCCAGCGCCACGTTGCGGCGGCGGCTCAGCAGGCCGCCGCCGAAGACCTTGGTCAAGTTGTGGGCTTCTAGCAGCGCTGTCATCCTCTACCCTCTGTCCACAGATGGCAGGCGACCCACCGGCCTGGGCGCGCCTCCTGCCAGGCGGGCTCATCTACTGAGCACCGGTCAAACGCGTGCGGACACCTGGGCTGGAACGCACAACCCGGCGGTAGGCTCAGCAGCGACGGGGCGACCCCAGGAATGCCTTTGAAATCCCCCTTCCTGTCCAGTGAAGGGAGAGTGTCTATGAGCAACCTGGCGTAGGGGTGAAGCGGCTCTTCGAATACTCCCTCTGTGGCGCCCAGCTCCACCAGCAGGCCGGCGTACATCACGCCAAGGCGGTCCACGAACTGGGCCATGAGCCCCATGTCGTGGCCTGCGAGTATCACGGAGGCGCCAAGCTCCTGCTGCACTCTTTCCAGCGTGTGCATCACCCGCCGCTGAACCACCACGTCCAGGGCGCTGGTGGGCTCGTCAGCGATGACTACTTTGGGCTTCAGGGAGATGGCCATAGCGATGCATACTCGTTGCTTCATCCCCCCGCTCAGCTCGTGTGGGAACATGTTGGCCACCCAATCACTGAGGCCGACCCACTGGAGCAGCTCTCGCACGCGGTCCTGTAGCTCTCGTTTGGGCCTGCCCCCGTTGTGGGCGCGCATGGTGTCCGCCATCTGCTCCCGAATGCGCATCACGGGGTTCAGGGAGTTCATGGCGCCCTGGGGGATCAGAGAGATGGCCGCGAACCGCGCAAGCCGCATCTCCTCGTCAGACAGACGCAACAGGTCCACGCCATCCAGCAAGACCTGTCCCGCCACGATACGCCCCGGCGGCTTAATCATCCGTAGAAGCGCCAACACCGTGCTGGACTTGCCGCACCCCGACTCGCCGACCAGCCCCAGCTTCTCCCCTGCTCGAACTGAGAAATCCACTCCCCCCACGGCCTTGACCACGCCGCTATAGGTGTCGTAGTGGACGTGGAGGTCCTTCACCTGCAGGATGTCAGAGTTCATTTAGACCGCTGCAGCCTGGGGTTTGCTATCCGGTCCAGGCCTGCGGATGCCAGGAGCAGGCCGATGAAGATGACCACGATGACCGCGATGGGCGGACTCCACCACCACCACATGCCCCTGAGTATGGCGCCGTAGAAACGGGCCCAGTAAATCATCATCCCAAGGGTGAACTCGCCCTGTGGCCCCAGTCCCAGCGCCTCAAGACCTATGGTGGCCAGGATGGCCCCGGAGACGGAGGCGACGAAGCCGGCGGCGATGTACGGCAACAGGTTGGGGAGCATCTGCTTCACCACCAACTCCATCCCACTCTCGCCGTTGAGCCGCGCCACCTCTACGTACAACCTCTCCCGCAGGGATAGCGTCTGAGCCCTTATGGCCCGAGTTGGGTACATCCAGGACAGGGAGGCGACTATCAACGCCATCATCTCCACGCTCATGGTCCTGATGTTGGTGGCCACAATAATCATGATGGCGATGCCAGGAATGGTGAACACCACGTCGGCGATGGTACGAATGACCAGGTCCACCAGGCCGCCGAAGTACCCTGCCGCCAGCCCCAACACAATTCCAATCCCCAGACCCACGGCGCCCGCCAGGAGGCCCACCTTGACGGTGTTGGGGATGGACAGGATGAGGACGGCCAACACATCGCGGGCCTGCCTGTCGGTGCCTAGCAGGTGGCCGGCAGAAGGTCTGAGCCCGGGGTCGAAGGCACCCACCCTCGCATCGTCCTGGTTGATGACGGCGGAGCCGACGTATCCTACAAGCACCACGGCCATGATGACCGCCAGCCCGCTCACCAGGAGCATGTTCCGCCGGGCGTGTATAAGCACTCTGTAAGCGCCGTCCCTGTATCTGGTGGCCATATGCTGGTCACCGCCTTCGGTACGTGATTCTCGGGTCTATCAGCGGGTAGATGAGGTCCATGATGAAGAGTGTTACCGCCAGCCAGACGACCAGCACCACGATGATTCCCTGTATCACCGTGTAGTCTTTGGCGCCTATAGCCCGGTACAGTTGGTGGCCTATGCCGGGGTACGCGAATATCATCTCCACCAGCACAGCTCCAGTTACCACGTGCCCCAGGGACATCGCTAGCGAGGTCGTCGCCGGCAGAATGGCGTTGCGGGCGCCGTACCACAGGAATATCCTGCGCCGTCTGAGCCCCTTGGCCTCCGCCAGGTTGATGTAGTCCTCGCCCAGAACGCTTATCATCATGCCCCGCATCCCTAACGCCCAGCCCCCTATGCCAGCAAGCACTATGGAAGCCGCCGGCAGCACCGCGTGTTTGAGCACGTCTGCAATGGACGCCAGGTTGAATTGAAGCGCCGTGCCAAAGCTGTACCCACCGCCTCCGGGAAACACTCGCACGGAGACCGCGAAGAAGAACAGGAGGATTATGCCAAGGAGGAAGTACGGGACGGCGTGCAGGACAAGGAAGACTGGCACAATCCCTCGCAGGCCCCTGGGCGCTGAAGGCCACGCCATCACCGCCCCCATGAGGATTCCCAAAACGAACGTTATCAGGATGGCTGTGACTAGGAGGCCCGTCGTCCACGGCAAGGCGCCTGTGATGACGGTGCTGACGCGCTGCGGGTAGTTGCTCAGCGAGTAGCCCAGGTCACCCTGGAGCAGATCGCCCCAGTACCTGAAGAACTGCTTCCACACGGGCTGATCCAGGCCGAACTTCTGTCGGTACTCCTGGACCATTCCTTGCACATCACCAGTGCCCCCCATGGCGGCCATCTGGTCCATCTTCTGCTGGATGGGGTCCCCGGGCATGAGACGAGGGATGGCGAAGTTAATGCTGATGGCGCTGATTATCACCACCAGCAGCATCCCCACGCGTTTGACTATGTAGTCCACAGTCATCAGGATTCTCCCGCAGCAGGGGC
>JAUYDU010000152.1 GCA_030691665.1 Chloroflexota bacterium | reverse complement strand
CTACCCCGAGGCGATCACCGGCGGCCTCCGCCGCACCACCGACGCCATGCGCGGCATCCTGGAGCGCACCCGCGGCGACCTCACCATGGCCCTCGTCCAGCGCGACCTCCAGCGCCGCCTCGAAGAGTTCCAGGGCCGCCTTCCGCCCCCTAAGCCGTAGCTGCAGGGCCTCTCCGCCATCCGCAGAGGCGGAGTCCGCAAGGCGGACAGCCCTGCCTGCCGGGGGGCCTCAGTGATGTAGCGGAGGCCTTCAGGCCTCCATCGTATAGGGTGGAAGCCTAAAGGCTTCCGCTACCTCGCGCTGTGTCGGGCTTGAGCCCTGCCTCCAGGGAGCCCAAGCCCTACACCAGCACCAGAGCGCCCACGCTGTGGGGCGGCAACTCCACCCTAAGCCGGTTCCCCTCGGCGGCCACCGGCCGCTCCTCTATGCGCAGACGCTGCGGGTGCTCAAAGTCGTTGCGGGCGAAGGGCCCGTCGCCGCTCAGGAGGCGCAGCCGCCGGTCCTGTGGCGAGCGAAGGGCGCCCTCGATGGCGAGGATCACGTCCAGAGGCTCAGCCAGGTGGCGGTTGATGAGGAACACGGCCAGTTCCCGCCCATCCTCGGTCACGGTCGCCGAGGCGTCCAGGTAAGGGATGCCCTTCAGGTCCTCGCCTAGGAAGGCACGCACGTTATCCGGAGCCTCGGGCCAGATAGGGCTGTCAAAGGTCTCGGACTCAACCGTGCTCTCAAGGGCCAGAGGGCGCGTCTCCTCGACGTAGAGGCGGTTCACCAGATAGCCCGCCGTGAGGAACAGGCCCGAGTCGTTGGTCTGGATGAGGCCCAGCATGTTCACCAGCTGGGCGATGGCGGCGATCTCCAATCGCGGCGCCCGCTCGTGGATGCGATGGAAGGTACCGGCGAAGAAAAGGCCCGCCCGCAGGTCGTAGTTGGTGGCTACGCACTCGTCCCAGTCGCACCACAGGGTCCATTCGTCGAAGGAGACGCGTACCGGCGAGTCGGGCCCCAGCACACGGTCGATGACCTCGAAGACCTCGTCCACGTTGCGGATGAGGGCGTAGGGCGCGGCCGCCACCGCCCAGTAGTCGGCCTCATCGTCCCGCAGCTTGCGCATGCCAGCGAGAGCGGGGTAGAAGGAGTGCACCGAAACGTAGTCCATGGTCGGGCCGGCCGCCTTGAGCATCCCTTCGGTGAAGCCAGCGAACACCTTCTGGGCCCCCACCGCCAGCAGCTTGACGTCGGCGTCGACGCGGCGGATGGCCTCGGCGTACTGGAGGAAATGGCGGCCGTACTCGTCGCCGGAGCGGTGGCCGGTCTCCCAGGGGCCGTAGACCTCGTTGCCGACGCCCACCACGGCCACCTTGCGCGGGCTGTCCGGCCGCCGGTTGCAGTAGGCGACCCACTCCGCCGCCTCCTCAGGGGTGTCGCTGCCGTGGTTGACGTTGAGGTAGGGGGCGATATTCAGCTCGGCGCAGAGGGCCAGGTATTCGTCGGTGCCGAAGGCGTTGGTCTCCGGCGGGCCGATGAGCGGCGCTAGGTGGGGTCGGTTCAGACCGCGCAAAGCGCGCGTCCAGTACTGTTCGGGGTAGTGCGGCCGCTTCTCGCGGGGGCCGACGCCGTCGCGCCAGTGGTACTCGTCCGAGAAGCAACCGCCGGGGTAGCGCATGATGGGGATGCGCAGGCCCCGCATGGCCTCCAATACGTCGCGGCGGAAGCCCCGCTCGTCGGCCAGGGGCGAGCCCGGCTCGAACACGCCGCCGTAGATGCAGCGGCCCATGTGCTCGATGAACTGGCCGTACACGTAGGGGTGGATGCGCCCGCGCGGCCGATCGAGGCGAACCCGAACCGATGCTTGTTTCATGTGAGTGCTCCTATCGGCCCCGAAGTGCGGCCGAATGCTAGTCCCTGGGTAGGTCTAACCGGACGCCGTGGCGCCCCCAGGTTGTAGCTGCAGGGCTTCAGCCCTGCCTGCCGCACGGGCGCGCAGCCTAGCTACGACCAGAACTCGTCGGTCACCCGCGGGTCTTCCGAGAGCGACCACATCTCCGTGACCTTCCCGTCCCTGATGTGGTAGATGTCGACCTCCCGCGAATCGTACTGTTTCCCCTGTCGCGTCGCCGTCGCCCGCAGCAGCGCCACCGCATGCTCCTCGTTGGCCAGGATGTCGTGCACCTCGATCCGGATACTGCCTCTGCTGAGCTGCTCGAACTGGCGCATGGCCGCGAATACCGCCTCTCTACCGCGGTGCTCGGCCGAGAGCGGGCCGTTACCGGGCAGGTGCCACACCACGTCTTCCCTGAACAGCTCCTTAAGCTTCGACGGGTAGTCGCCTGTTGCGAACGACTCGTACACCTTCTTGATCAGACTCAGGTTCGGGTGCTCCGGCACGTCGTCCTACACCTCCACCCCGTACAGCCGCTTCGCCTCCCTCCGCAGGTCGGCCCGCAGGTCCGGGTGGGCCACGCTGATCAGCTCCCCGATGCGCTCCTTTACGCTCTTGCCCTTGAGGGTGGCGATGCCGTACTCCGTGACCACATAGTCTACGTAGGTACGCGGCACCGTCACCACCGTCGCCTCCGGCAG
>JAUYDU010000092.1 GCA_030691665.1 Chloroflexota bacterium | reverse complement strand
TCCTGCCTGCAAGAGAATCTCTCCAAGGGCCTGGGCATCGTTGGGCGAGCGGTGGCCGCTCGCGGCACCTTGCCCCAGACCTCCCACGTCCTGATCGCCAGCGATGACGGCCGCCTCAAGCTAGCGGCCACCAACCTGGAGATCGCCATCACCTCCTGGATCGGGGCCAAGGTGGAGGAGGAGGGGGCGATCACTGTCCCCGCTCGCCTCCTGGGCGATTTCGTTAACTCATTGCCCAACGAGCAGATCGAGATGGTGCTGGCGCCGCGGGCCAAGCAGTTGCGCATCGTCTGCGCTCGCAACGAGGCCACCGTGGCCGGCATGGACGCCAACGACTTCCCCCCTATCCCCGCCATCCGCGACGGCGTCTCCCTGAACCTCGATCCCCTGAGCCTGCGCGCTGCCATCAATCAGGTGGAGTTCGCCGCCGCCGCCGACGACACGCGGCCGGTGCTCACCGGCATTCACGTCCTCATGGAAGGCCGCGACCTGACCCTGGCCGCCGCCGACGGCTTCCGCCTGGCGGTGCACAAGCTCTCCCTGGAGCAGGACGTACCCCAGCGCCAGGAGATCATCATCCCCGCTCGAGCCATGCGCGAGCTGAACCGCCTCCTACCGGAGGAGGAAGAGTCGGTGGAGATGACCCTCAACGCCGCTCGCAGCCAGGTGCTCTTTCGCCTCAAGAACGTGGAGATGGTCGCCCAGCTCGTCCAGGGCACCTTCCCCAACTACAGCCAGCTCATCCCCCAGAGCTGGACGTGCCGGGCGGTGATCGATGTGGGCGAGTTCCTGCGGGAGACGCGCATCGCCGCCATCTTCGCCCGCGACGGCAGCGGCATCGTTCGCCTTCAGGTCACGCCGGGCGAGGAGCTATCGCCGGGCAAGCTGGTCATCTCGGCGCGGGCCGAGGAGATCGGCGACAACCGGGGGGAGATAGACGCCTCGGTCGAAGGGGAGGCGGCGAAGGTCGCCTTCAACAGCCGCTATCTCCAGGACGTGCTCCAGGTGCTGGATTGCGCTCAGGTGGCTCTGGAGACCTCCGGCTCTTCCAGCCCCGGCGTCCTCAGGCCGGTGGGCCAGGACAACTACGTCCACGTGGTCATGCCCATGTTCGTCCAGTGGTAAGGGGGGGCAGCGCGTATCCACCTTGAACCACCCTCGCAATTGGGCATTGCAGGGGGCGGTCACTCAGTTGGCCAAGCACACGGAACCTTTCGGCGGCCGGCTGGCGAATGAGCGATTCCCTGCTTCCTCCCGTCTGATCGGAGGGGTGGCCTGTGGTCGATTCTTTCTTCGACGAGCCGGAGGAGCGTTCGCGGGTTAAGGCCGAAATCGTTGTGAACTACTTTGTGGCTTGGTCAAGGATCATGGCCAAGCGTGCAGAACGGATCGGCTACTTCGACTTCTTCGCAGGCCCAGGGCGGTACAAGACAGGAGACAAGTCAACACCTCTTCTGATCTTGGAGCGGGCGCTCGCTTCTCAGGTCCTGACTTCCCGCCTTGTTACTGTTTTCAACGACGCTAACCCGGAGTTCACGAGCACCCTCAAGGCTGAGATCGATGCCTTACCGGGAGTGGATCGCCTGAAATATCGGCCCCAGGTTCTCACCGGCGAGATCAGCGATGAGTTGATAGAGCATTTCGAAGGAATCAAGACCATCCCTTCCCTCAGCTTCGTTGATCCCTGGGGGTACAGGGGGCTCTCGCTGCGTCTAATTCGCGCGATCATAAAGGATTGGGGCTGTGAGGTCGTTTTCTTCTTCAATTACAACCGCATCAACATGGGCATTGCAAACAATCTCGTGGAGCCCCACATGCGGGCTCTACTTGGAGAAGATCGGCTCGCGAAGCTCCGCCAGGAAATGATGTCCCTGAACCCGGAGGACAGAGAGTCTCGCGTCCGGAGGGCCCTCGGCGAGGCGCTCGAGGAAATGGGCGCTCCCTTCCTCATCCCATTTCGGTTTGAACGGCGCGGGGGCCGGGTTAGCCACTACATCTGCTTCGTGTCCAAGCATCCGCTTGGCTACGGCATCATGAAGAACATCATGGCCAGCCGCGGAGTGGTAGATGAAGATGGCGTACCGCTGTTCGCGTACATGCCCAAGTCCGCTGGCAGGCAACTGGCTTTCGAACGTGATCGTCCGATTGAGGCGCTTCCAGCGGATCTCCTGAGTAGGTTTGCTGGCCAAACGCTGACGATGAAAGACGTGTATGACCAGCACAACATGGGGACGCCCTTTATAAAGCCGAACTATAAGAGGGTACTGATACGAATGGAGGAGAGAGCTGAGATTAAGTGCGAGCCGGACCGGGAGTCGCGCAAGGCGAATACGCTGGCGGATCGCGTCCTAATTAGCTTCCCGCCAGCGGCTTCGGCATAGCGTTCCAAAGGCGTCCGTCGAGAATCCTGCCGGCTCTCCCCTTGCCTACTTTCGCTCCGGCCTCGTTGAAAGCTCCCCACTGCTTGAAAAAGAAGGCTACCCCGGCCTCTTCGCATTGCTCTCGTATCTGCCGCACCCATTGCGGGTCTATGGGACGCGCGCGCGCCCCACTTTCGCCACCAACGATGACCCAGCTGATGCCCTCTAGGTCCAGCTCAAGCGGCCCCAGAAGCGGCTCGCACGACAAGAAGCGCACCTTGGCTGGCACTTTGCGGAGATCTTCAATCCGGTCGGCCCACCGCTGGTTCTCCACTGAGACGCCCATCCAGACGTTGTCGGGCCAGGACAAGCGTGGCGCCAGCTGTGCCAGCCGGTCTGATCGCTTCGTGAGTACCTGGAAGGTGTGCCAGTGGGCCTCTGCCATGATGCCCAGTACCGACTCGATGAACTCCCCCGGGACATCCTCGTGGAACAGATCGCTCATGGAGTTAACGAAGATCATGCGGGGCTGAGTCCACTTCAGGGGCTGCTCAAGTCGCTCCGCTCGGAGCTGGAGGTCAAAGCCGCGTTCGTATGGGTGGCCGGGTACGCCTCGAAAGCGCTCTGCAAACGTTTCCGCGTAGCAGTGCGCGCACCCTGGGCTGACCTTTGAACATCCGGTGACGGGGTTCCACGTTGCCTCGGTCCACTCGATAGATGAGGGCTGCGCCACTTCAACACCTACGGTATGCGGTCCGCGCTCATCGCGACGCCTAGCTTGTCGCGGTGCACGTGCACCATGCTTTCGCCGACTTCATCCCCAGTATCAAATATACACTCCTGGGCGCGGAAAAGGGAGACCTTCTACACCTTGGTCTAACGTACATCCCCATGTTCGTCCAGTGGTGACGCAGGGGGAGGACGCCGCGGATCGGGGCGGCGTCCCGTCAAGCAGCCTCTCCCATCGATAGTGCCCTTAGCACCACGTCCGGCGGCGATGCGTCGTCCCTGGCTAGGGCTTCTGCCGTTGAGCCAGGCCACGTCGTTCGCCGAAGACGCCCTCGCCCCGGCCCTGGCGGGGTGTTGACAGGAGGGGATGTAACAAAGGCGCGCGTCGGCGAGTCTTTGTAGATAGGCAGAGCAAACTTGACCATAAGGTAGCCGTGTTCTGCCTCTCTAGTGCTCATGCGGGAGGGGCCATGAAGATACTGGTTGTAGACGACGAACCCGATGTCATCGAGGTAGTGCGGCTCTGCTTTAACCTGCGCTGGCCGGAAGCGGAGGTGCTCGCCGCCGCCACCGGCGAGGAGGCCCTGGCCGCCGTCGAGTCTCAGTCGCCCGACCTGGTGCTCCTGGACATCATGCTTCCCGGCATGGACGGGTTCGAGGTCTGCCAGGAGGTGCGGCGCTTCTCCGACGTTCCCATCATCATGCTCACCGCCCGCGACGCCGAGGTGGAGCGGGTGCGTGGGCTGGAGATGGGGGCCGACGACTACATCACCAAGCCCTTCAGCCACCTGGAGCTCCTGGCCCGGTCGCGGGCAGTCCTGCGTCGCTATCAGAACCAGCCCCCCGCCGTGGGCGAGATGTTCGAAGCTGGCAACCTCCAGGTCGACTACGCCAGTCGCCGGGTGATCGTGGGCGGCAAGCCGGTGAAGCTCACCCCCATCGAGTACGGCCTCCTCTACCACCTGACGCGCAACGCCGGTCGGGTGCTCCCCCATCGCACCCTGCTGGCCAAGGTTTGGGGACGGGAGTACGAGAACGAGCTGGACTATCTGAAGGTCTACGTCCGCCGCCTGCGCCACAAGCTGGAGGAAGACCCCGGCGCCGAGGTCTGCATCGAGAGCGAGAGGGGCGTGGGCTATCGGCTGGTCCCCGCCAACTCCCAGTCGTAACGGCTTCCCCGCGACGCGCAACGGGCCTGATCCGTTACATGTCCTGACTTCCCCCCGGCTCATTTTCACCGGTTCTTAACCTCGGCCACTCCCCTATTCACCCCCGAATTCACCTCTACCAGCGATACTTGTGTGTAGCAACACACATGGCGAATCGCGAATATAGACCGCAAGTACCATTCCCATCGATGGTAATAACTGGTATAATTGCCAAACGCCTAGGTTTACATAATTGGTCTGGCGAAGGAGCCTCAGATCAGGCATAATCTGTCCAAGGCAGAAGCAGCGAGGCCCGACCGGGCGCCGACGCGGTTTGTGCCGTGTTCGAGCTACAGAAGGGACGACGCCCGCTAGAGAGGTGAGGAGCGTACGATGAAGAGCTGGATTAAGACGAATCTTCTGGGATTGACTCCCTGGGCCGTTCTCTTGGCCCTGTTTGG
>JAUYDU010000036.1 GCA_030691665.1 Chloroflexota bacterium | reverse complement strand
TGATGGTCACGCCAGCCAAGATCAGCTTCTGGCAGACCCGCAGGCGGGCGACGGCATCCGTCCGCGGCCGGGACAGCGCCTCCATCGCCAGCTCTCTGGCCGCTGCGTAGCCCTTCTCGGCGATGGCCTGCCGCAGCCGGGCCCGCAGGGAGGGAGTGAGTTCCAGGCCCAGCTCTGCGGCCAGCTTCTTAACCTCAAGCCCTACTCGAATCGCCTCGCTGGAGCGGCGCGGGGTCGATGCCTTCGCCCTTGCCATCACTTGCTTCAACGCAGAGAACGCCAGCTTGGCGCCCCGACCCTCATCGGGGGACGCTGAGTCTTCAGGGATTAGTCCTCTATCAACGAGAGGAAAAAGATGTGGGTCTCCAGAGGGTGGGACGGAGTAGGGGCGCAGCACCAGCCAGAGGCTGGTCCGCCTCCGGAGGATGCTGCGCCCCTACATGAGGCGCGGGGATTGACAATGGCTGTAGAACCAGAGGCTCTCGGCCGAACGAGGATCGGGATGCGAGGTCTATGATCGTCGTCTAACGGAGGATCGGCTTCTTCGGTACTCAAAGGGTTGCGACCTTTTCGCCGCCGCACCGCCACCCTCTTCCACTGGCAACGGCGCCATAGTCTTACACAATACTAGCCATAAGCTGAGGCCCTGTCAAGATCACGGCTCCTGCCAGGCGGACCCGCCCGTCCTGTCGCCCCCGGCGGGCAGGGGCGCGCAGGTACGAGGCGAACCTACCCCGATAGGATCGGGGCATGCTATAATCCACTCGTCCCCCGATAGCGATCGGGGGCAGTTCAGATATGAACAGCCAACAGGCAGACGCCTGGCCGTCGGGCCGGATTCGCGACACGTTCCTGCGCTTCTTCCAGGAGCGCGGGCACAAGGTCATGCCCAGTGCGCCCCTGGTGCCCCTGGGCGACCCCACGCTGCTGTTCACCAGCGCCGGCATGGTGCAGTTCAAGCCCTACTTTGAGGGACGGGCCAAGCCGCCTGCCCGTCGCCTCACGTCGGTCCAGAAGTGCTTCCGCACCAGCGACATAGATTCCGTGGGCGACGCCGCCCACCTCACCTTCTTCGAGATGCTGGGCAACTTCAGCGTCGGAGACCCGTACGGGTGGCCCCCCGTGGCCGCCCCAGGGGCGATCACTGGGGATCGCCCCTACTTCAAGGCAGAGGCCATCCCCTGGGCCTGGGAGCTGGTGACGGGCAAGGACTGGTTCGCCATGCCCAAGGAGCGGCTCTGGGCCGCCGTCTACCTAGACGATGACGAGGCCTTCGACCTCTGGCGCCAGGTGGGCGTCCCGGCCGAGCGCATCGTCCGCTACGGCGAGGAGCACAACTACTGGTTCTCGGGCGACGTCGGCCCCTGCGGCCCGTGCAGCGAGCTCCACTACGACTTCGGCCCCACGCCCGCCTCCGCCGGAGGCGGATGCGCCTCTGGCGCATGCCCCGAGTGCCAGCGCGGCGTCTGTCACCCGGCGGTGGACTGCGGCCGTTTCCTGGAGATCTGGAACCTGGTGTTCATGACCTACTTCCAGCACCCCGACGGCTCCCGCACCGACCTGCCCGCCAGGAACATCGATACCGGCATGGGCCTGGAGCGAACGGCGGCGGTGCTTCAGGGCAAGCGCTCGGTGTACGAGACCGACCTGTTCGCCCCCATCATCTGCCGCATCGAGGAGCTTTCTGGCCGCCGCTATGGCCAGGACGAGGCCACCGACCGAGCGATGCGCATCGTGGCCGAGCACACGCGGGCGGCAGCCTTCCTCATAGGCGACGACAAGACGCCGGTGCTGCCCAGCAACGAGGAGCGGGGCTACGCCGTGCGGCGGGTGCTGCGGCGGGCCATCTACTTCGGCCAGCACCACCTGGGCTTAGACCGGCCGTTCGTGGCCGACGTGACGAGCGCCGTGGTCGAGCACATGGGCCAGGCCTACCCGGAGCTCCGCCAGCAGAGGGACTTCGCCCTGCGCATCCTCCAGCCCGAAGAGCAGCGGTTCGAGGAGACGCTGAGCCGCGGCGAAGAGCTGCTGGACCAGGTTCTCGCCCGCCAGCATGGCGACGGCAGCAAAGCCATATGCGGCGAGGACGTCTTCCTCCTCCACGACACCTACGGCTTCCCTATGGAGCTGACCCGCGAGATCGCCCGCGAGCGCGGCTTCACCATCGACGAGGAGGGCTTCGAAGCACTGATGGAGGCGCAGCGAGAGCGCGCCCGCGCCGCCCAGAAGCTCGGCCCCGAGGAAGCGGCCGCCATCTACTCCGGCCTGGCCCACCTGGAGACGCCTTTCCTGGGCTACGAGACCCTCACCTGCCAGACCACCGTCGTCGCCTTGCTGGCCCAACGTAGGGACAGGGCTTCTCCGCCATCCCCCGAGGCGGAGTCCGCAAGGCGGACAGCCCTGTCCAGGGCCGACCTAAAGGTCGGCCCCTACGAGGCGGTGGACGGAGCGGAGGCCCCCGCCGACATCGAACTGATCCTCCACCAGACGCCCTTCTACGCCGAGGCCGGCGGCCAGGTGGGCGATACCGGCGAGATCGTCGGCCCTCACGGCCGCGTGCAGGTCGAGGACACCCAGCGGGCCGCCGAAAGGCTCATCGTCCACCGCGGGCGCGTCGTCGAGGGGCGCATCGCCGTCAACGACGCCGTCGTCGCCCAGGTGGATGAGGCCCGCCGCCGCGACACCATGGCCAACCACACCGCCACCCACCTCCTCCACGCCGCCCTGCGCCGGGTGCTCGGCAGCCACGTCCGCCAGGCTGGCTCGCTGGTAACGCCCGACCGCCTGCGCTTCGACTTCACCCACGTCGAGGCCCTCAAGCCGGAGGAGCTCGCCGAGATCCAACGGTTGGTGAACGATAGGATTCGCGCCAACCTGCCCGTGACCACCCGCCAGTCCAGCTTCGATGAAGCGATGTCCGAGGGCGTGCTCGCCTTCTTCGACGAGAAGTACGGCGACCAGGTGCGCGTGGTGGAGGTGAAGGAGGACGGCGAGCGCTTCAGCGGCGAGCTGTGCGGCGGCATCCACTGCTCCGCCACCGGCCAGATCGGCCTCTGCCTCGTCGTGGGGGAGAGCAGCATCGGCGCCGGCATGCGCCGCATCGAGGCCCTCACCGGCCGCGGCGCCGAGACCTATGTCCAAGCGCAGCTAGCCGCCCTGGAGAGCACCAGCCGTCGCCTGGGAGCCGCCCCCGCTGATCTGGAATCCAAGGCGGCAACCCTCCTTGCCGAGCTGGAGGGCGAGCGCAAGCGGGCGCAAGGCCTCGAACGGGCCCTGGCCACCCCTGCCGCCCAGGCCCTGGCGGGCGAGGTCGACGTGGTAGGCGGCGTGTCGGTGCTGGCGGCGCGGGTCGACGCCCCCAGCCAGGATACGCTCCGCCACATGGGCGACGTCCTCCGCCACCGCCTCGGCTCCTGCGTCATCGTTCTCGGCTCAGTACTAGACGGACGGCCGGCCTTCATGGCCATGGTCACACCCGACCTGGTGAAGCGCGGCCTCCACGCCGGCCACATCCTGAAGCAAGTCGCGGCGGCTGCTGGCGGCGGTGGCGGCGGCCACCCGGAGATGGCCCAGGGCGGCGGCACTGACGCCCGCAAGCTGGACGAGGCCCTGGCCCTGGTGAAACCCTCTGTTCTGGAGCTTCTGGGCAAAGGCTAGACATCATGCGCATCCTCGGCCTGGACGTGGGCGAGCGGCGCATCGGCGTGGCCGCCGCCGATGAGCGAGCGCGGGTCGCCCTGCCCCTCACCGTGCTGGAGCGCCGCGAGACCTCCGCCGACCTGGACGCCATCGCCCGCCTGGTGCAGGAGCAGGCAGCCGAAGCGGTGGTCGTTGGCCTGCCCATCTCCCTCAACGGCTCCCTCGGGCCCCAGGCCCAAGCCGTCAAGGCCTTCGCCGAAGAGCTATCGGCCCGCCTGGCCCTTCCCGTCCAGTACTGGGACGAGCGCCTCTCCACCGTGGAGGCTCGCCACCGCTTGGCCGAGGCGGGCCGCAGGGGGCGCAAAGCCAGGGCCAAGCTGGACGCCCTGGCGGCTGCCATCGTCCTCCAGAGCTACCTGGACAGTCGAGCCCAGGACAGCCCATCTGCGCCGGAGGCCCATCGGCCTCTGGCAGAACCACCGGTCGAGTCCTAGGGGATGCGCTTCCTCTACCTGCTCGGAATCCTCGCCACCACCGCCGTGGTGGGCATCGGCGTCTGGCAGATCACGGAGACCCCGGGGATGCTCCTCAAAGAAGCGCCGCCCACCGTCGGCCCTCGCCCCACACCGGGCGAGACAGTGCTCATCACCGTCCAGGCAGGGGAGAGTGTGCAGGATGTGGGCGAAAAGCTGGAGGACCAGGGCGTCATCTCCAGCGCCCTCCTCTTCCGCGTCCTGGTAGGCCTGGAGGGCTACCAGGGCAAGCTGGTAGCTGGCGACTACGAGTTCGAGAAGGGGATGCCCACGGCCGAGGTGGTCGAGCGAATTCGCCGCGGCGCCACCGCTCCCCTGGTGGTGACGATCCGCGAGGGCCTGCGAGCGGAGGAGATCGCCGAGCTGATGGAGGCCAAGAAGGTGATCTCCGCCGCGGACTTCCTCCAGGCCATCGATGGCTCCTACGACTTCACCTTCCTCCGCAGCAAGCCCTTCGGCGCCAATCTGGAGGGCTACCTCTTCCCCGACACCTATTTCTTCAGCCGCAACCTGACCGCGGAGGAGGTCGTCCAGCACATCCTGGAGACCTTCGACCAGAGGTTCGACGCCGACCTGCGTCAGGAGGCCGCCGCCGCCGGCCTGTCGGTGCACACCGTGCTCACCCTGGCCTCCATCGTCGAGCGTGAGGCCCAGGTCGCCGACGAGCGGCCGGTCATCGCCGGCGTCTTCCTCAAGCGTCTGCGCCTGGGCATTCCCCTGGAGGCCGACCCCACGGTGCAGTACGCCCTGGGCAACGACCCCCAGAGCGTGGCCAGGTACGGCTACTGGAAGAAAGACCTCACCCAGCAAGACCTTGAGGTCGATTCGCCCTACAATACGTATCGAAGGGCGCGGCTGCCGCCGGGGCCCATCGCCAACCCCGGCCTCGATTCCATCACGGCGGTTGTCCGGCCGGCCCAGACCAACTACCTCTACTTCGTGGCCAAGGCCGACGGGAGCCACGCCTTCGCCGAGACGCTGGAGGAGCACACCCGCAACATCGAGCAGTACGGCGGGAGGTAGAGTGACGAAACTCATCGGCCTCATCGGCAAACCCGTGGCTCACTCCATATCGCCCGTCTTCCAGCAGGCAGCCCTCGACCACTGCCGCATCGATGCCCGCTACGAGGCCTGGGAGACCGAGCGCGAGGACCTCGCTCGGCGCATCCGGGGGATGCGCGAGCCCGATTGCCTGGGGGCCAACGTCACCGTGCCCTACAAAGAGGACGTCATCCCCCTCCTGGACGAGCTGGACCCCCTGGCCGAGCGCATCGGCGCCGTGAACACCATCGTCAATCGCCAGGGACGGCTCTACGGCTACAACACCGACCTCACTGGTTTCGATCGTGCCCTCCGCGAGGATGGCGGCTTCGATCCCCGGGGGGCGCACGTCGTCCAGCTCGGAGC
>JAUYDU010000545.1 GCA_030691665.1 Chloroflexota bacterium | reverse complement strand
TGTCGAACCACGAGGGGAGCATGTAGCGGAGGCCTTCAGGCCTCCATCAAATGGGGTGGAAGCCTAAAGGCTTCCGCTACATGGCGCTATGCTGGCCTCACCAGAAGGACAGGCTTCAGCCTGTCGCCGTCGGGCTGAAGCCCGACCTTCTGCCAAACACTCGCGCCACTATTTAGTCAATGACCATAAGACCCTCGCCTACGGGGTCGTGCGTGAACCTAGCACAAACCCACGAATCATGAACCAGGCCCCCAACGTCCCGCCAAATTGAAAGATCCGGCCCTCATGCTATACTAGGCTATGCCAGGAGAGGAGAGGTTCCGGAGATTGCGGGGACGAGACCTCCTATCTATCGCTGATCTATCTCCCGGGGAGATCAGGCAGGTCGTTGATGCGGCCCTGCGGTTGAAGAACGGCGGGTCGGCGCCCATCCTGGCGGGGAAGACGCTGGCCCTTCTGTTCGAGAAGCCGTCGCTGCGCACGCGGGTGAGCTTCGACGTGGCGATGCGCCAACTGGGGGGCTACGCTCTCTACCTGTCTCCAGCGGAGGTGGGCCTGGGTGAGCGGGAGCCGGTGAAGGACGTGGCGCGGGTTCTCAGTCGCCAGGTGGACGCTGTCGCCGCCCGCACCTTCAAGCAGGAGACCGTGGAGGAGCTCGCCCGCTGGGCCGACGTGCCGGTGATCAACGCTCTGTCCGACGGCGAGCATCCCTGCCAGGCTCTGGCCGACCTCCTCACCATTTACGAGAAGAAGGGGCGCTGGCAGGGCCTGACGCTGTGTTTCGTGGGGGACGGCAACAACGTGGCGCGCTCGCTGATGCTAGGCTCGGCTATGGTGGGTATGACCTTTCGCATCGCCTCGCCACCCGGTTATGGCGTGCCGCAGGCGCTAGTGGACAAGGCCAGGCATCTGGCTGCTGCCTCCGGCGGGGCGATCGTCTGCACCGATTCACCGCAGGAGGCGGCCCGCGGTGCCGACGTGCTCTACACCGACGTCTGGGCGAGCATGGGCCAGGAGGGGGAGCGAGAGAAGCGACGGCGCGACTTCGCTGGCTATCAGGTGGGCCCGGAGCTGGTAGCCCTGGCCGCGCCTGATGCCATCGTCATGCACGACCTGCCTGCCCATCGGGGCGAGGAGATAGCGGATGAGGTGATCGAGGGGCCGCAATCGGTGGTCTTCGATCAGGCGGAGAACAAACTGCACGTCCTGAAGGCGGTCCTGGCCTTCATTCTGGCTGGTGAGGGGGTCTAGGCAGCGTGGGTGGCTTGATCAACAGGATCGAGGACGCTCTGGGGCAGTTCCAGCCGGCGAGTGTCGTAGACATCCTGATCATCGCTGCCATCGTCTACGTCGCCCTGCTGCTCATGCGGGGGACCACCGCCGTCTATCTGATGCGGGGCATCGTCATCCTTCTGGCGGTGGCCTTCATTCTGGTGCGACTTTTCGAGCTGACGGTGCTGGACTGGCTCGTCCGTAACTCCTTCCCGGCTCTCCTCATCGCTATCCCGATCATCTTCCAGCCGGAGATCCGCCGCTTCCTGGAGCGGTTGGGGCGTACCGGCCGTCTGGGGCGAGCGCTGCTTCCCAGCTATGACAGCGTCCTCGACGCTGTTATCGAGGCCTCAGACAATCTCTCCCAGCGTCGCCACGGCGCCTTGATGGTGCTGGAGCGGGACACGGGCCTGGAAGACTACGCTGACACCGGCGTGCGCCTGGATGCCACTCCCTCCGTGGAACTGCTGGAAGGCCTGTTCTACCCCAACTCGCCCCTGCACGACGGCGCGGTGGTCCTGAGATACAACCGGGTAGTGGCGGCCGCCTGCACGCTGCCCCTTTCCGAAAGGCTGGATCGAGGTCACATAGGCACCCGGCATCGGGCGGCCTTGGGCATCAGCGAGCGGACGGATGCTGTGGCCATCGTCGTATCCGAGGAGACGGGCGATATCTCGGTGGCAGCCAACGGCCGCATGATCTCCCGCCTGGAAAAGGCCCGCCTGCGGGCCATCCTCAGAAGCTTGTTCAGCGCTGCCTTGGAACAGGACCGCGTTGGCGCTCGTGGCCTGGGGCGGCTGTTTCGATGAGCGAAAAAGAGGGTTCCCGTCGTCGCTTCTGATGACGGTGAGGGGTGGCTGCCTTGGTGCGCCTGCTGCGTGAGTTCCTGGGGGTTGGCCGGGCCGTAGTGGCGGTGACGCTGGGCTCGTTCCGGCACAACCTGGGTCTGGCGGTTCTGTCGGTGGCGCTGGCCTTCGGCGTCTGGCTGTTCATCACCGATACCGAGCATCCGACCCGTGAGGGGGTTCTGCCGCTGGACATCTCGGTGCTGCCGGTGAATGTCCCCGAGGGCCTGACGGTGGCTGGGCCGCTGGGCGACGTGCGCCTGCGCCTAGAAGCCGCCGAAGATGTGTGGGATCGCCTCACCGTCGAGGACTTCAAGGCCACCGTCAACCTGGCTGGAGCGCAGGTGGGAAGTCAAAGCATGGAGGTACGGGTTGAGGTGCTGGGCGAGCGCAGCCACCTGCGGGTGATTGAGGCGATACCGGCCAGTGTGTCGGTGGAGCTCAAGCCCCGGGTGAGCCTTTTGGTGTCAGTGGTGGTGGAGGTG
>JAUYDU010000405.1 GCA_030691665.1 Chloroflexota bacterium | reverse complement strand
CCCACCCCCGCTATCGAGGCCGCGGCTATGCCACCGTCGCCACCAGCGCCGTGACCGCCGAACTGCTGAAGACCTGCCCTTGGGTGCTACTCACGGTCCGAGAAACGAACGAGCCCGCCATCCACCTCTACCGGCGGCTGGGCTATCGAGAGGAGTGCCGCCTCATCGAGTCGGCGGCACGGCGCAAGGACATGCTCGGCCTGGCCGGCCTGGTGCGGCGCTTGCTGGCCCGGCGGCGGGGCGGTGCCGGGCGGGAAGTGGTGGTGTGCTAAGAGAGTCAAGCGTCCAGTAGGTCAAGACATCCCCAGCGGAGGCCAGTCCAGTTGCGGAAATTGCCAATCTTGAGACCTAGCGAGGTGATCAGGGCCTTGGAAAGAGCTGGTTGGTATGAATGGACAAGCAGAGGCGGCCATCGCCAGTTCAAGCACACCGCCAAGCCAGGCAAGGTGACTGTTCCCATGCACGGCAACAGGCCTTTGAGGCGGCACATCCTGGCGAGCGTCCTGCGCCAGGCGGGCCTAAGTGAAGAAGAGTTTTTCAGGCTGCTTTAGGGAGGAAGCCATGCTTCGCTATACTATCTTGCTAAAGCCTGCGGACGAGGACGAGGAACCTGGGTTTTCCGTCACCGTCCCCGAGCTTCCGGGCTGCTTTTCCCAAGGGGATACTTTCGAGGAAGCAATGGAGCATGCCAAAGAGGCCATTCTTTGCCATTTGGAGGGGATGGTCAAGGACGGGGAAGACATTCCCCTGGAGACCAAGCCCTACATATTGGCCCAAGTCGAAGTCCCAGAGCCAACCGTGTTGAAGGCTCAGGCCAGATAGGCCAGCGGCCGGGAGTGGAGCATCCCCCATGACGAAGCCAGTGGTAGACTACGACGTCAAGGACCTGAGCCTGGCCCCAGACGGCCTGCTCCGCATCGAGTGGGCGGCGCGGGAGATGCCCGTCATCGCCCTCATCCGCCAGCGCTTCCACGAGGAGAAACCGCTGGCGGGGCTGCGCGTCTCCGCCTGCCTGCACGTCACCACCGAGACCGCCAACCTGGCCCTGGCCCTGGCGGACGGCGGCGCCCACGTCACCCTCTGCGCCAGCAACCCCCTCTCCACCCAGGACGATGTGGCAGCGGCCCTGGTCAGCCAGTACAACATCCCCGTGTTCGCCGTCCGCGGCGAGGACAACCAGACCTACTATCGCCACATCCACGCGGCCCTCGCCCACCGCCCCCAGGTCACCCTGGACGACGGCGCCGACCTGGTGAGCACCCTCCACAAGGAGCGCCGCGAGCTCCTGCCCGACGTCCTGGCCGGCACCGAGGAGACCACCACCGGCGTCATCCGCCTGCGCAGCATGGCCCGCGAGGGCGCCCTAGCCTACCCCATCATCGCCGTCAACGACGCCGATACCAAGCACCTCTTCGATAACCGCTACGGCACCGGCCAGAGCACCATCGACGGCATCACCCGCGCCACCAACGTCCTGTGGGCGGGCAAGACGGTGGTGGTGGCCGGCTACGGCTGGTGCGGCCGCGGCGTGGCCATGCGGGCCCGCGGCCTGGGCGCCCAGGTGGTGGTGACCGAGGTGGAGGCGGTGCGCGCCCTGGAGGCGGCCATGGACGGCCTGCGGGTGATGCCCATGGCCGAGGCCGCCCGCATCGGAGACATCTTCATCACCGTCACCGGCGACGTCAACGTCATCAGCACAGAGCACTTCGAGCTGATGAAGGACGGGGCGATCCTCGCCAACTCCGGCCACTTCAACGTAGAGCTGAACATCGCCGCCCTGGAGGATATGGCCGAGGGCAAGCGGCAGCTTCGCTCCCACGTGGTGGAGTATCGCCTCATGGACGGCCGCCGCCTGTTTCTGCTGGCCGAGGGCCGCCTGATCAATCTGGCCGCCGCCGAGGGGCATCCGGCCAGCGTCATGGACATGAGCTTCGCCGACCAGGCCCTGTGCGTGGAGTACATCGCCCGCCGCACCGAGCGCCTGCCCGTAGCTGTCCACACCGTGCCCGCCGACATCGACGCCGAGGTGGCCCGCCTCAAGCTCCGGTCGATGCACATCAGCATCGACGAGCTCACCGCTGAGCAGCGCAAATACCTGGAGAGTTGGGAATCCGGCACCTGATGGGAGATTGGAGGAAAGGAGAAAGCAGCCGATGAAGATGACCCTGATGAGCGCCCCGTCCATGCTGGTCACCTCGGAGTCGGTGACCGAGGGCCACCCGGACAAGGTGTGCGACCAGATCGCCGACGCCATCCTGGACGAGATCCTGGCCCACGATCCCACCGCCCACGTCGCCTGCGAGGTGACCGCCACCACCGGCCTGGTGGTCATCCTCGGCGAGATCAGCACCACCCACCACGTGGACTACACCAGGATCGCCCGCGAGACCATCCGCCAGGCCGGCTACACCAAGCCCGAGTACGGCTTCGACGCCGAGAGCTGCGGCATCGTCGTCTCCATCAAGGAGCAGTCCCGCGAGATCGCCAACGCCGTCGGCGAGGACGAAGGGGCGGGCGACCAGGGCATCATGATCGGCTTCGCCTGCAACGAGACGCCGGAGCTCATGCCCCTGCCCATCGCCCTGGCCCACCGCCTCTGCCAGCGCCTGGCCCAGGTGCGCAAGGAGGGCATCATCCCCTACCTTCGCCCCGACGGCAAGTCCCAGGTGACAGTGGAGTACTCCTACGGCCAGCCCAAGCGGGTCAAGGCAGTAGTCATCGCCGCCCAGCACGACCCCGGCGTCGATGGCAAGACGCTGTGGGACGACGTGACGCAACACGTCGTCCGCCCCGTCCTTGGCCATTGGATGGAAGGGCTCACTGACGAGACCATCCACGTGAACTCCAGCGGCAGCTTCGTGGTGGGCGGGCCGGCCGGCGACTCCGGCCTCTCCGGGCGCAAGAACATCGTCGACTCCTACGGGAGCGCTGCTCGCCACGGCGGCGGCTCCTACTCCGGCAA
>JAUYDU010000352.1 GCA_030691665.1 Chloroflexota bacterium | reverse complement strand
AGCGTAGCTGCCGCAGTGAACCGGCTCTGGCAGGGAGACCCTTTCCAGGGCATCGCCGCTGGTCCAGGTGGTCACGGCCCACTCCTCGCCCAGCTCTGCCTCGAACCCCCCATTACTGAGGAGCTCGTCGCCCTGAGCGGAGAAACCCTGGGTTAGCAGCGCCGACAGGGCCGCTGCCAGAAGCCAGGCAAGCGCCCAGACCTTCATTTGCGCCATAATTAGGCCGCCGGGAAGAGCTACCCGATGGAAGGCAGGTCAGCCCTATTCTAGGCGTCGCCTAGAGCATGTCAATAGGGGAAACGGGGCGAGACAGGTTCATACTCGGTAGGTTAGTTTTTCACCCCCGCCCGAAGCCTGCCTGGCGGCAGGCAGGTCCGCAGCTTTGACCGAAGCAGCGGGTTTTAACCCGCAGAGAGCCATCAAATAGTTAAGGACCTTCAGGCTGGGGTCGTGTGCGGCGCCATTCCCTAGATCGCCCGCTGGAGGCGGGGGTTGGCGATGACGCCGGGGATGCGGCCCCGCTTGGCCACCGGTTGCCCCTCCACCTCCTTGATGTCGGCCGTGAAATCGATGGGGCTGGCCCCCGAGATGTAGCTGCCCACGCCGAAGCTGTCCACCGGCGCCCCGACCTCCAGGAACTCGCGGATGCGGGCGGGGGTTACGCCACCGCTAACGAATATCCTCACGTGCTGGAATCCTGCCAGGTCGAGGCGAGCCCGCGCTTCCTTCACCAGGTCGGGGGTGACTCCACCCCGCTCGCCGGGCGTGTCCAGTCGCACGCCGTAGAGGCGATCGCCCAGAGCTTCCGCCACCTTGAGGGCCTCCTCCGGCTCGTCGTGGAAGGTGTCTACCAGGACGATGCGCGGCACCTCGGGCGGCATGTGCTTGTCGAAAGCGACGGCCGCCCGTACGGTATCGCCGAAGCACAGGATCATAGCGTGCGGCATCGTGCCCGACGGGCTCACCCCTGCCAGGCGAGCCCCTAAGGGCGTCGAGCAGGATACGCAGCCACCCACCACGGCGGCGTAGTCCATGGCCCCTGCTACCGCCGGGTGAACGTGGCGAGCGCCAAAGCTCACTATCGGCAGTCCTCTCGCCGCCTCCACGCACTCTCGGGCGGCGGTGGCCCAGCCGCTCTCGTGGGCCAGAATGCCCAGGATCGCCGTCTCGTAGATGCCAAACGAAAGGTATGGAGCAACGATCCGCAGGACGATCTCTTTGCTTCGGAACGGCTCGCCCTCCGCCAGGCCCCAGACCTCGCCATCGGCGGGAAGCGACTTCCCCAGAAGGGCCAGCACCTCCTTCATGCCGCACAGGATGCCATCGCCGCTGGGGAATGCCTCCATGGCCACCCGCGGGTTGACTCCCTCCAGCTCCATGACCCGATTGGTGCGAAGGAAATAGACGTCGGAGGTGTCGCCCGCCAGGACTTCCGAGGACAGAGGGAAGGGCGCCTCGCTCACGGGGTGTCTTCCCGCGGTGCTCCCGCCCGTTCGGCGGAGAGGCCTGTCCTGAACCGAGTCGAAGGGCCCGTCACCTTCGCCCCCAACACCTTCTCCATGTGCCGCAGGGCGAAGCGATGGGCTTCCTGGTCGAAGGTAGCCACGCAATCGGCGGGCACTTCCACCCGGTAGTCGCGGTTGCGGGCATCAGCCACGGTGTGCAACACGCAGATGTCGGTGCAGTCCCCCACCACGATGACCTTGTCGGGGCCTAGCTCGCGCAGCCGCTCCTCCAGATGGGTGCCGTAGAAGCCGCTGAAGCGCGTCTTGGGGATAACCTCATCGGCGAACTCCCGCAGCTCGGGCACGATCTCCGCCTCCTCCGTGCCGCGGATGCAGTGGGGTGGGAACATCTCGAATTCCTGGTCGTCGGGGGCGTGGTTATCGCAGACAAAGATAACCCGCGAGCCTTTGCCCTTCTCCTCATCCAGCAGCCGGCGGATATTGGGGATGATCTGGCGGATCGTCTCCCCCACGTACAGCGGATAGCCCTCCTCGCAGAAGCCCCGCACCATATCCACCACCAGCACCACGTTGGCCATCGACCGAATCTCCCCCGAAGACAAAGGCGCAGCTAGCCAGCCACGCCCCTTTTACCCATCTCTTCGCCTGGCCAGACGGTCGGTTAGCGACGCAGGGTGAACCTCTTCAGGAGCACCGTCTCCCGAAAGGCGTACACAGCTTCCGTCTGCTCATCGCCCTTCTTGACCGGCAGTTGCTGCCCCTTCTTCTTGCCCGGCAGCGCCCTGCCCACCAGGGAGGAAGGAAGGCGAAGGGCCTGCCTGGCGAGCATGCGCAACAGCATCTGGGAGACGGCCGTAAGGGCCAACAGGGCCGCCCCCTGAGCCACCACCGGCATCGCCCCCCGCCAGGCGGCGGGAAGCTGGGAGCCGTTGCGCGCTGCCGGCACCCTTACGTTGCGCAGGGAAGCGCCGCACTTCCGACAGAAGTTATCGTCCAGAGAGCAAAGGCTGTTGCAATTGGAGCAGCGCATAGCTCGCCTCCTTGCCCGTAAGCCGCAGGTTGGCCTCATTATAGCGTCCGCCGTCGCCGCAGACAACGGCATGGAATCCGTTCCTCATGCCCGAGCCTTATTGTCATTCACCAAACAAAACACCCCTGCGGATTGAAATCCGCAGCTTGGATCGAAGCTGCGGGTTTTAACCCGCAGGGAGCAATTGAATTGCTAATGACCTCTAGGCTGGGGTCGTGTTCAAACACAACGCCACCTCCACCCACCTCCGGCGCGGGCTCCTAGCGAAAGTAGCGGGCGTGGCGGCCCACCAGAGCCTCGCGGGTGGGCAGCCCGGCCCGACACCCCATGCTGGTGATGCAGAAGCCGGCGGCCACGTGGCCCAGGGAGGCGCAGCGAGGCAAAGGCTCCCCCGCCAGCAATCCCCAGAGGAAGCCGGCCGCGAAGGCGTCCCCGGCGCCGGTGGCGTCGACGATCGGCCCCGCGTGGGTAGGCAGGGCCGGCAGCACCCACCGCCCCTCACCGCTCACCACCCAGCAGACGATGGGCAGCTCCTCACCCTGAGCCTGCCTGCTGGCAGGCGGATCTGCCTTCGGCTGATGTCGAAGGGCCCCCTCGCCGATGGTCTCCGCTGCCGCCATCCAGGGCCGACGGGCCACTCCCCGACCAAAGGTCACCACCACCGTCCGGCAGCCCAGGTCAAGAATGGCCTGAGCGGCGGCGGGCAGCTCCAGGCCC
>JAUYDU010000329.1 GCA_030691665.1 Chloroflexota bacterium | reverse complement strand
CGGTCTGCCCATCGCGGCTGCACTGCGGTGCACCCCAGCCGGTGATGCGCTTGCAGGCGGACGGCTCCCGGTGCACCAGCTCGTCGATAACAGCGTCGCCCACCACAGCCACACCTCCGCCCTGGGGCGAGACGTTGCTGCCAGCCCAGGCGCCAGCGCCCTTCATGATGAACAGGTGATTGCCCGGGAACCTGGCAAGCTCCCACGCCAGACCCCAGCAGGTATGTGGAGTCACGGGCTGGAACACGCGGTGCGTCGTTACCTCTTCGAAATCGACGCGACGCCGCGCTTTCATCTGAAGCCACAGCCGCATCTCTCTCCAGGCCTGTCGGATGGCCTCGACCTCCGCGTCGTCAGGCGCGTGCGAGACGTATATGCAGCGGACCAGGTGGAGCACGAGCGCCTCCTTGCAGCTATGGATCATCATAAGGGTGGGGACGTCAGTCGTCCAGCGCGGCCCCTAAGCCATGGGCTCTTTGTAGGCAGGGCGGGATGAACCATATACTGACACTAGCTACCGCAGGGCCATGATGGCGAGCGGCGGAGGTGTCACGTTGAAGCGTTTCGTGCAATCTGGAAGCCTGTGGTGGGGTTTCCGTGGTACCACTGAATCTCCAGGGGATCAACGGACATGTTCCAGGCAGGCGGGCTGTCGTCACGTTGTGCGACAAGAGCCGCCGGCGAAACCCTTGGTGCGCTGTGCCTGCGCAGGGCTGTCATCGACGCCCCTCGCTGTCTTACGGGCTGCCGGCGTCGTGCGCTCCCAGGCTCAGCTCAATAGGCTCTGTACCACCTGTTTCTCTAGCCCGGGATTTCAGGGGGCTGGCGGCGCTGCCAGGCCCACAGCCCGCACCATTCGAGGAAGTTCCCAGGCCGCGGCCGGGGTGATCCTTACGTATCCCACCTCCTCAAGGCGGGATGTCCCGCTGGGCGGGATGAGAAGGGACGCTTCTCCCCCTGAGCGGCCTCGGTCGACCACCGCGCGCCGCTCCCTTCTGGGTTCATCAGGTCTGCCTATCGGCAGGGATCATGGTGGTCCGGGAGCCACGGCGAGGCCTGGGTACTGTGTTCCGAGGGCCAGAATGCGCCTCCGTACCTCCAGAAGGAGCGCATAGGCCGGGTGGCCCGCCCTCACGCGTATGATAAGCTGCCGGGCATGCGCCACCACCCGGCCGGCCAGGTGGATGAATCCGAATCGGACCGCCTTCAGCCGCTTGGGGCCCCACCCCGCGGGCATGCACCAGCCGCTTCATCAGGGAGTTGAGGTTGTAGGCGAGCACCATGATCCCCCACCATGCGGCGTTGGCCCCGAATTGGCCCGAGGGCAACTGGCCGCCGGCCAGGTCGTTCTTCATGACCGCGTGCACCTCCTCGCCCTTCCCGCAGCGACCCCGATGCCACCGGATAACCTCATCGCCCGGAAGGTTGCGGTTGGTCACCACGCCGAAGAGCTTGTAGCAGGCCTCGCCCATGTCTAGCGTAGGGAACGGGAGTTGGGGGTTCTCCAGGCCGGGGAGTTCCCGCTGGCGCAGTGGCTCGCGGATGGCCAGGAAGCGATACTCCGGGCCCTCCTTCCGATACGCCACCCAGTTCGGCACAAACCAGACCACCGCCCACTCCTGCTTGTCCCGATTTATCGGTGGCTCTGTTCTCACTGGCTTCCCGTCGACCAGCCGGTCCAGGGGGTGCCACTCGCTTTCCGCCACCTCCGTCACAGCCCGCTTGAACTCCGGCGTCACATCCACCCCCACGGCGAACTCGATGACCCCAAACCACTCGTTCTGCCCCTCGGCGCAGTAGCGCAGCAACTCTCGCTGGTAGGCGGCCGTATCGCTCCGGTAGTAGACCTTCACCACGCCCTCCGGCAGCACATCCAGAGTCTCCTTAAGCGTCCGCAGGTTCTCGAAGCCGGCTGGAACATTGCCATCCCGAAACTCGGAATGGGCCACCAAGTCCTGCTCTGCCCAGTATGCGGTCAGCGGCTGATATGCCTTGTACCCCTGATAGCCACACAAGGCCTTGGCCTTGTCGGTCTCCGTCAGGGTGGCATCCTGGTCCAGGGTGGCCTCCCTCTGCTGCGCTTTCCGTTGGGCGAATGACAGGACGTCCCGATTCACCCAGCCCAAACCCCGCAGATACTCGTTCGGGGCTGGGATAAACGCCCGACCCACCGCCCGCTTCGCCTCCTCGGCCGGATTGTTGAAGGCCGAGAGGTACCGGAAGACCACCGAGGGCGAAGGCACCGCCCGCTTTCGCTCCTTCCTCCACCGCCGCTCCTGCTCCCGACGCTCCTGGCGCGAGAGGCCGTGCAACTCCACCCGGCGCAGCACCCGGATAAAGCCTTCATCTGCTTCGAGCATCCGCAGGTCGTCCACACAATCCCCACCTGCCAGGTTCAGGAGCACCAGTGGCATCACGATCTGGGCATCGGTCCATCCCTGGGTCTGCCCAGCGCACACACGCACGCGCCGCCGGATTGAGTCGGCCAACCCGCACACCATGCCCAACTCCAGGTAGACCGGCAAGCCCGCCAGCGCCGTCATCCCCGAGGCCGTGGGCTCGGCCTCATAGCGAAACGGCAGAACTCCTTGTGCTATCATTTGTTCACCTCGTTGGTGATGGGTTGTCCGTGTTATTCCCATTGTAGCCTCCCTTCAGGGAAGCTACCAACGAGGTCTTTGCTGCCTTCTTGATGGTGAATCGGGGGTAGCCGTAGTCCGTGGATTCCTGTGAGCCGAGGCGCGCTTTCTGAGGCAGGGCGTGTTTTGGGCCCTCTGCCAGCACCCAGACGGGCTGGATGCCTCAATCGGAAGCCAGGTGCGTGGGGTGCGGGCCTCGGTTTTGGTGAAAAAGAGGAGCCACCGCCCGTCGTGGCGCACGCCTTCCCCACGATAGCTGCGACAGGCTA
>JAUYDU010000251.1 GCA_030691665.1 Chloroflexota bacterium | reverse complement strand
CAGCCCCCTGAGTGGCCCGTCACAGCGGGCTTCCGGCAGAGCGTCCACCGCGTGCGGGGACGAAGTGCATGACAATCGGCGTTTCGGAGGGGAGAGCCTGACACCCAAGTGGTATACAGTCGGGCCGGGCCTTTCATGGCGTGGAGCTCTACCCTTACGGGCGATAGCTGCACTGCCAACGCATTGCAGAACCGGCCCAGCGCCTCAGTCCGATGGACGAGCCGGGCGGTGCTCCCAAGGTCACAAATTGACTGTATGTGTTGTAGTCCAATCTGATCCCAAGAACACGTGGTGAGGCACTTGGTACAACGCAAGCCTTTGCTCCTGCGATTTGTACCTATTGATCAGATTCTCCGCGGAGAGGGTTGCAGACGAGACCCGTTGTACAACGCGCCCAGGTGCGATTACGATAGATGCTGCATGCAATGCATGGTGACGGGTCAAGAAACTGAGAGGACTCTGGTGACAGTGGAGAAGTGCCGCATGCCTTTCACATTTCGCAAGAGGGCGGCCGGGACACTTTCGCGCCATTGGGTCAGACCCGCTCGTCCGCCTGGTGGGAATTCTCACTCTGCCTCGACAATTGGAGAACAGGTAGGTGGGTCATGGCAAGTTTTTGGGTGCAAGTTCTAGGAGGCTCAATCTTGTTGGTTAGCTGGATCGTCCGGGAGATGTGGGGGCAAAGACAAGAGCAGTCTTTCTTGGCACTGCGCAGAGCGCTAGATGGTAAAGCACGAGCAGAGGACGGCCAATTGACCTGCTTGACTCTGCGGCGGATCATGGACGCTGTCGCCTACATGCAAAGGACGATTGGTTTTATGGACCAGCTACCTGAGGGCGGTCAATCGGGGCAAGAATCTGGATATCTGGGGTGGGCACAGCGGGTTCAAGGCGACCTAGATTCGTCGAGGCGGACATACGCCCTGGAGAGGCTAAGAAACATCTGGATCGCAGCCAAAGGCAGAGAGCCAAGTGCCGCCCAGCGTACTGAATGGGACTCAAAGGATGAGACAGAACTCATGAGAGCGGGAGACCAACTTATGTCTGATGTCGAGGCCCGAAGAGGGAAAGTGGAGCAGAATACCCGCTGGGCAGACCGAATAGTCGTGACCATGTATGTAGTTGGGACACTGCTAGTGCTTGCTGGCCATAGGTTCGATCCATAGCGAACACCGATCCCCGAACTGGTTGAACACGAAGATCGGGTGATAACAGACACTACCGAAGTGACCATTGTAGGCGGCCCATTATCGTTCGCCATACACAGGGCTCTTCGAGTTGTCCATGTCCAAGATGATGCGCCGGCGGGTTGCGCGGGCCATCCCCTTCTGCACCCACTGGGCATTCAGGCGTGCCAGTCCCTCCAGGTTCTTCGGGTGGGTGGGCACCTCGGCCTCAAAGCGGCTGACGGTGTCGGTGCTGGGGTTTCAATTCGATGGTACAAGAACTGTGCTATCCAGTTCCAGTATGCTGATGACTTGTGTTGCTGCTGCCTTGTACGTCAGCCGGTCGGTTGGAGGATTCTTCTCCAAGTAGTCGTGTATCTCAGATGCTCGCGCTCTAGTCACATCAGATTGCGCAAGTGCTGCCCATATCTGCTCGAAGCCAAGACCCGAGAATCTGTCGCTCTGGAATCTCCCCGTCCCTAATTCCAGCTTGGTGACGACGTATCTGTGGCAGAGGTGAGCCTCCATCCGACGTGGTTCATAAGCGAACGACGATCGCAGCGCCTTCAGATTCAAGACAAACCCGTGGACCATTAACTCGTCATGCCTCGTCCTGTCCACACCTTGCTCCCTAAGAATCCTCTCCACCCACGGATCTTCCAGAATGTCACCCACACGGTTCGCGATGTCTTGAGCGTTGGGTTGGTTATCGACGTACTTCAGACCTCGGACACCCTTGTGATGAATCAAGGCATGTCCCACTTCATGTGCGATGGTGTCCGCCAAATCACCCCCGAGGCGCTGAACGTCTAGCCAGATTCGGTATTCGTCGGCTTGGCTCCTTGAAGGGGAAGGCTGGAACCAAGCGGGTGTATTGGTGTAGTCTGGGTACGGGCACTTGCGCTGGTCATAGTAGTTGACTGGTATCTTGGCACGGAGTTCTTTGAGGAAAGACTGGACCACAGGATGCAATCCCAACTCGATAATGCGTATGTCGTCTGTTCCCACGATCCTGCACTTGGCACCTATGCTGGACATGGCACCTCCTCGAGCACCAACCTTCCACGCATACGTGATCCACAGAGGAGTTGCCATATGACTCCCCCCGGCTAGAGCGCTAGGCACAAACGGATTTATCCGTGGGCCGCCAAGTAGTATAATGCGCCTGGCTTTCTTATCACAAGAGTATCCACAAATGACAACCTACGCCGGCATTGAGATCCCAAGGTGCAAACCAAGGGAGGTGTCCTGATGGCTGTATGGCTCGTGCGAGCTGGCAAACTCGGTGAGCGCGAAGACCTAAACTAAAACCAGGATGAAACCCGCAGACCTGCCATGGCACGCCAAGGGGCGACCATGTAGATCCCACGTTGGCTTTGGTTTAGCTCTAGAGAAGAACGTAGTGGTCATCGGTTGGGAGGAATTACCTGATCTCAGCACCGTCAAGACACGAGAAGCGCTGGAGGCGCTGTTCTTCGAGAAGCAACCGGACGCCAAGCCTGCGCGGATTGCCAACTGGGTAGGTCAAATCTGGGCTTTCAAATACAAGATTGAACTGGGCGACTTGGTTGTTCTACCGCTCAAGCGGCAGAGAGCCATTGCAATCGGCAAGATTACCAGCCCATATCAGTACCGGCCTGAGCTTCCACCAGACGCGCGACACACTCGTCAAGTGAAGTGGATCAGAAAGGACCTGCCTCGCCAGTCGTTCGATCGGGATTTGCTTTTCTCCCTCGGTGCATTCAAGACCGTTTGTCAGATCCAGCGCAACAACGCGGAGGAGCGGATTCAAGCGATCCTTGAGGGAAGGACTTCCAAGCTACCATCAACTCCATCTGAAATTGCAGAACCGGTCGTTGATGCGGAACCCCCCCAAGACCTCGAAGAATTCACACGGGATCAAATTGGCACATACATCGGCCAGCGGTTCCGAGGCCATGACCTGGCGCGGCTCGTTACCGGCTTGTTGAACGCGCAAGGCTACAAGACCGAAATGGCGTCGCCCGGAGCTGACGGTGGGGTGGACATCATAGCGGGGCAAGGGCTGATGGGGTTTGACCCACCGAGACTCTGCGTTCAAGTCAAATCGAGCGACCAACCAGTCGACGTTGATATCCTCCGAGCACTCCAGGGTACGGTGCAGAGCTTCGGAGCCGAACACGGCCTTCTGGTCGCCTGGGGTGGATTCAAGCAGTCTGTCCTCACTGAGGCCAGGAAAGGATTCTTCAAGATCCGCCTGTGGGATTCAGGTGACTTGGTGAACGGTTTGATGCAGAACTATGACAAGTTACCTGAGGACATCAAGGCCGAGTTGCCACTGAAGCGGATTTGGATGCTTGTGCCAGCGGAATGACGGGTTGCGCGACAAACATGAGAACCCAGTTCTTGCTTCGAGAGAAAGCGCCGATGGACACTAAACCAAAGCCAAGATGAGATCTACATGGGTTTGCCACTGGGAGACCTGATAGGTGCGTGGAGTGAGTGCAGCGGCCTTCGCCTGCAAGGCAATGCGACAGCGGCGCTTGACCGCATCAGTGAGCCTGCGGGTTTCACCTTGGCTTTGGTTTAGTAGACGGAACAGGCCTTCAGCGTGTCTGTTTGGCTGCCGCGTGACTGGCGCCCTCCCGGAAGGACCAGAAGATTCGCTGGAGGGCCGTCGCCAACACGCTCGTTGGCCAGGCAGATGAGTCGTTGGAGCTGAACAAACCAGCGGAATGTGCAATCTGGAAGCCTGCGGCGGGAGGTTCAGTGGCACCACTGAACCTCCAGGGGATCAACGGACATGTTCCAAGCGGGCGGGCTGTCGTCCCGTTGTGCGACAAGAGCCACAGGCGAAACCTTCGGTGCATCGCGCCTGCGCAGGGCTATTATCGATGCCCCTCGCTGTCTTGCGGGCTGCCGGCGTCGTGCGCTTCCGGGCTCAATGGTCTCTGTACCGCCTTGCATCACGAATATGCCATATGATGCGTCTCTTGGGATGCAAAGTCACCACTTGACAACGGACCATCGTTGCATCACAATGCCGCTGCACGACTTGCGAAGCGAGCCCGACGCCGTGAGGCGCAGGGTCCCAGTATGGCAGCGGGCTGCATGTCTCGATTTGACCTTCATCTCTCCAGGAGGTATGCAATGAAACGGCTTTCGAGCGTCTTCACCAGCGCCCTCCCCATCGTGGTAGTCCTGGCCCTCTTCCTGGCCGTTGCCTGTGGACCGGCGGCCACGCCAACGCCAACCTCTGCGCCAACGCCCACGCCCGCTCCCACGGCAACCCCAACTGTCCTGCCCGCCCCCACAGCGACTCCAACCGCTACGCCGATACCTTCTACTCCTACACCAACCCCCACGCTGAAGCCCGGGGAAACCCCTAAGCCCACCCCAACACCCACGCCCACGAGTCCACCGGTGCCCACGGCCACGCCCACACCGGTGCCCACGGCCACGCCCACTGCTACGGCCAAGCCCACGCCGACGCCTACAGTGGCAGCGGCCAAACAACAGGCAAGGATAGTAATGGCCGTCCCACGCGTGTTTGCAATGTACGGTTATGACCACTTGTCACCGTACTTCCCTGGCGGAGGGAGCGCAGGCGACATGGGCATCGTCGAGGGTCTGTGGCGGATGACACAGGAAGACCAGATGACTCCGCTCCTGATGGAGTCTTTCGCCATCGCACCGGACGGTATGAAGTTCGTCATGAGGATAAAGAAAGGAATTCGGTTCAACTCACCAGCGGACACTGCCACGGATTTCGGGGAACTCACGGCTGAGGACGTTGCGTGGAAGTACAACATCACCAACGCCACGACCAACCCGAAGAGCACGGCTGTCGGTGCGGGCAACCTGGCCGCCATCTTCAAGGAGGCCAGAGTCGTGGACAAGTACACGCTCGAGATCGACGCCGCCGAGAAGGCCAACAGTGTTCTAGGCATCATCCAATACGGGAATCAGTCAGGAGTGAGCAAGAAGGCCGCGGAGACGATGGGCGATGCCTGGGCCAAGAACCACGTGGTCGGCACGGGGCCGTTCATTCAGAAGGAGTGGTTGACAGGAGTCCGGGGCGTCGTGGAAGCTACCCCTACCCACTGGCGCAAGGCGGCCCGCATCAAGACGTTCGAGATCGTGGAGATCCCGGAGGCCAGCGCACAGGTGGCGGCCCTGAAGTCCGGCCAGATTAACGCCGCCTACGTGGACTTCAAGGTGGTGAGGGACCTGGTGACGGCTGGGTTCGTGTTCCTCAACGGCGCCGGCGGCGACACGTCCGACAACATCTCCGCCATCATGGGCGGCAACTACTGGGAAGAGAAGAACGCCCGCACGGGCGAACCCCTGAACCCCTGGAAGGGCCCTGCGTATGCCAAGGACTACCCCTGGGTTGGCAACCCCTGGGGGGACAAGGTACCTTACCAGGACACCGACAACCCGGCCGGGATGGATGACATGGAGCAGGCCAGGCTCGTCCGCTGGGCCCTCTCCTACGCCATAGACCGAGACCTGATCGTGAAGGAGATCCTCGGCGGTATGGGCGGGCCAATCTACATCGAATACATCTCCCCGACGTCGCAGACAGGTGGCTGGGACCCGAAGTGGAAGATACCCTTCGACCCCGCCAAGGCCAAGGATCTCCTGGCCAAGGCGGGCTACCCCAACGGCTTTGACATGACCATCAACTCGTACGCCGCGGAAATCGGGCCCGTGGCCCTGGAGATCGCTGATGCCGTCACGACCATGTGGCGGAACATCGGCGTGAAGGCGACCCAGGAGCGGCTGGACTATGGCTCGGTGGTCGCCCCTCGCATGATAAAGAGGGAGCAGGTCTGGCCGGTGTTCAAGAACTGCGACGTCTTCTGCAACTTCTACCCGCTGGACTGGCCCTTCCCTGCGACGGAGACCAGCTACACTAGGCCAGGATGGGGTTGCTCGATAGAGATACCGTACCTGGCCGACATGACGATGAAGATCAGGCGAGAGCCTGACCGCGAGAAGCGCATCGGCATGCACAGGGAGGTGATCCAGTTCATGTGGGACCAGGCTCTCATCGTGGGGATCATCGAGAGGCCAAACGGCGTGGTAGCCAGCCCCAAGAAGATCAAGTCCTGGGACTCGGACATCGTGTACAACTCGCCGTGGCACTACCCACAGGACATCGTGCCCGTCGACTAGCCCAAGAGCGATGTCCTTTCGCCGCGCGCGGCGTCGATCGAGACCGGCCTGTGGAGGGGCCTCTAGGAGCCTCTCTACAGGCCGAAGAAAGTCTCAGACTCCGGAGCCCGGCAGGATTGAGAGACAGGGAGGGTCTGGATGCGACGGTTCCTCGTGAGACGGCTCCTCTTCGTCATCATCACCTTCATAGGCGCCACCGTGGCGATGTTCTCCCTGACGCAGCTCGCCACTGACCCGCGGGTCCTCTTCGTGCCCAGGCAAGGGTGGGGCATCACGCAGGAGCAATGGGACGCCTTGACTGTGCGGCTGGGCTTGGACAGGCCTGTGGTGGTTCAGTATTTTTCGTGGCTTGGCCGAATGCTCAAAGGAGACATGGGCGAGTCTCTTAGCCAGCAACAACCTGTGCGACAGATCCTCATGTCCAAATTCGGTGCCACGCTGAGGCTGGCCTTAGCTGGTTGGATCATTGCGGTCCTGATTGGAATCCCTACGGGAGTGTTGGCGGCAGTGAGGCGCGGTACTGTGTGGGACTACCTTGGTCGTAGCATCGCGGTCTTCGGCCAGGCGATGCCGCCCTTTTGGGTTGGCATCATGCTCATGGTGCTCTTTGGCGTGGTGCTGGGCTGGCTCCCGACCACCGGCGCCGGGCGAGGTATCAGCATAAAGCACTACATCCTGCCAGCTTTTACACTGGGGTGGTACCCGGCTGCCGCTTTGATGCGTCTGACTCGCTCCTCAATGCTAGAGATACTGGACTCGGAGTACGTGAAGTTCGCGAGAGCCAAGGGCATGGGAGAGTGGACGGTGATTTGGAAACACGCTTTCAAGAACGCCCTCATCCCGCCCCTGACGTCATCTCTTCTGCTCATGGCCGGGTTCTTGCATGGTACCCTAGTGGTGGAGTACGTCTTTGCATGGCCAGGTGTCGCTCGGCAGGCCTTGTACTACGGGGTTTTCACGAACGACTTTCCCCTGCTACTCGGTGGGGTAGTCGTGTTTGTGGTCATCTTTCTGGCGTTTGCCTTAGTGGCCGACATCGCCTACGGGTTCGTTGACCCCCGAATTCGATACCAGTAACAGATCTTGAGAGAACATGGCTAGAGTCGAGAGTGAGCCACAAATCGCCGCCCACACAACATGGATGCGGCGTGCGCGAGAAACGCGGATTGCCCTCGGGCGATGGCCAGTTCTTCCACTGGCCATCCTTGCCATTCTCGTCGCCGTGGCAGCATTTGGCCCCCTCCTCGCGCCCTACGACCCCACTACTGGTGACTTGGGATCAAGGCTGGCGCACCCCTTCACCCCTGGATACCTCCTCGGCACCGATCACGCCGGGCGAGACATCCTCAGCCGTCTCATATATGGGGCACGAATCTCGCTTATAGTGGCCATGGTGTCGGTGACGATCGGCTTCTTTGTGGGGACAGCCATAGGTGTCGTATCTGGCTATTTCGGCGGAGTGGTGGACGAATTCCTCATGCGCGTCGTAGACATCTGGTACTCGCTGCCTTTCCTTATGGTGGCACTGGTAGTGGTGTTGATCTTGGGCCAGAGCTTCAACGTACTACTGGCGCTCCTGGCCGTGCTCGCTTGGGCTCCTGCAGTACGGGTCGTGCGCGGGCAGACTCTTCAACTGAAAGAGATGGACTTCGTGGCTTTGGCTCGAATAGCCGGGGCTTCGCCAGTACGCCTCATGTTCAGGCACCTGTTTCCTGGTGTGCTGAACAGCGCCGTGGTGATCGCCACGTTGCAGGTGGGCCACCTAATAGTGGCGGAAGCTACGCTCAGCTTCCTTGGCGCTGGCATTCCGCCCCCGACCCCTTCATGGGGTGTGATGGTGTCTGAGGGCCGAGATTACATCGCTACGGCTTGGTGGGTAGCGTTCTTCCCTGGTGCCGCTATATTCCTTGTTGTGGTCGCGTTCAATTTCCTGGGGGACTGGCTTCGAGACAAGCTCGACCCGCGGTTGCGGCAATTGTAGGCCAGGGCGTGCCAGGGCCAACAGGCCGGGGAGGCGAGGATATCCAAAGGCGCTGATACTCAATTCGCGGATTCACACAAGGTGACCGCAGGGGCCGACCGGATGGGCGCCGTGCTCAGGGTAGCAAAGGGACAAGGAGGCACCGACTAGGGAAGGCTCAACCAGGGCGGCGGCGCTACTTTGTCCGAGAGTCCAGACATCTCGCGAGGTGCCGTATGAAGATTACAGACGTTCAAGTCATCGCGTTCCGCGTGCCGGTCAAAGGCCACGGCACCAAATGGGGCTACGGTGTGTTTGGGAAAGAGCGCCCCGGTGTACAACGCATCACCAAGATTGCCACCGATGTGGGTGCGGAAGGTTTTGCTGTGGGCGGCGAACACGGCTATTTCTACGCTCCCACGAAAAACGAAGTGGAGCACCTGGTGAAGCCGTTGCTGCTTGGCGAGGAGGCGCTGGATCGTGAAAGGCTCTGGCACATGATGATGAGCCATCGAGGGTTCTCGGAACGACTGATAGGCAACATAGATTGCGCTCTTTGGGACCTGATGGGGCGAATCGCAGGGGTCCCCGTAGCCAAGCTGTTGGGCGGAGCTCGGGAGAAGGCGAAGGCCTACGCCAGCACCGCCCCTAATCTGGGGCCGCCCGAAGTGTATGCCCAGCACGCCCTAGAGTGCAAGGCGCTGGGCTACAAGTCCTACAAGGTCCATGCGTATATCTATTGGGACCCTCATAAGCAGGAGCCAGCTCCTCGCCGCCCCGCGTTTCCGAAGGAGGACGTGGCGGTCTGCAGGGCTGTCCGTGAGGCGGTCGGCGATGACATCGTCCTCATGCTCGACCCATGGGGCATATACACCTACGATGAGGCCTTGTACGTGGGTCGTGAGATACAGAAGCTGAATTACTATTTCTTCGAACACCCCATGGACGAAAACAAGCTTGAGCCATACCGGAAGCTGTGCGAAGAGCTGGATATTCCTATCTGCGGCCCAGAGTTGGCGCCTGGAAGCTGCTACAGCCGGGCTGAATGGGTGTTGCAAAGGGCCTCAGATATCGGACGTATAGACACCAACTTCGGTGGCATTACCGCTTGCAGGAAAGCGGTGGACATGTACGAGACGATGGGCCTTCGGTGCGAAATGCACGTCGGGGGGTTCGGTAACGCCCAGATTCTTGGGGCGACCACCGAGGACACGTGTGAGTTCTTTGAGCGTGGGCTTCTCCGACCTGGCGAGGACTACGACGTCACGCCTTCATACCTCAACAGGCCGTGTGACCCCATGGACGATGAGGGGTACGTCCATCTGCCTCAGGGACATGGGCTAGGCGTTGACTTCAACTGGGACTACATTAACGACAATCTAATCCAGGAGTGACGCGGGCGATAAGACCTGGGCACTGGCAGGGTAGGCTGCTCCTGTGGGTCTGGGTCGCGCTGGTGAGCCGCTGTGTTCGGGGGCGAAGGCTATGAGTCGCAGGAGGTAAATGCAAAGTCTTCTGGGTCCTACAAGCTTGCTTCTTTCCGGGTGGCGGATCGAGCGACATGCATGACGCGAGGACGTTGCTTATCTCAGGGGCACGTCAGATGCTTGGTACTCAAGTGAAGGATCGGCTCCACGAAGTGAGGGCGGAGGCTCCAGGGTTCGAGGTTCGGTACTTTGAGAACCAGGCGGAGCTGGATGCCGCCGTTCAGGATGCGGAGATCGCGGCGTGCATTCGCCTCAGTCCTGGCGCCGTCATGAGCGCGAAGCGTTTAAGGTGGTTCCATAGCTGGGCGGCAGGCGCGGACCACTTCCTTTCGCACGAACTACAGACCAGCCGGGTGCTCGTGACATGCTCAAAGGGAAACGGTGCGGTACCTCTGGCGGAGCACGCCCTGATGCTATGTCGAGACGCGCCAGGCTACCTGTATGCGCAGCATCGGAGACGTTGGCGGCCCCACTTCCACAAGGAGCTTGCCGGCCAGACAGTGGGTATCATCGGGCTTGGCAACGTCGGGACAGACCTGGCCCGCAAGTGCAAAGCCTTCCACATGCGGGTCTTAGGAATGCGCAGGTCCATGACGCCGTGGATATATGCAGTTGTTCCTTATCAAGAAAGGCTCCGTTAATAGGAGCGGCGAATGCGAAAGGAGCCCATGACAACACCTCAGTTTCGAGGCCTCTATTCGGTCATGGTCACACCATTTGATGAGCGTGGGACCGTAGATGGGCCTGCTCTCCGGCGCGTCATAGACTTCAATATCGAAGCTGGCGCTCACGGCATCGTCGCGCCGGTCTTCGGGAGCGAGTTCTTCACGCTGTCCGATGACGAGCGGCGGCTGGTCATTCGCACGGCGGCAGAAACGGTCGCACACCGCATCCCCTACGTGGCGGGCGTCACCGGCGCCTCGCCCCAGCACTCTGCGGAGCTGGCAAAGTACGCGGAGCAGTGCGGCGCTGAGGCAGTCATCGCCACCGCGCCTATCGGCCAGGCCATGCCCTTCCCGCACATTGAAGAGTACTTCAGGGCTTTGAGCGATGTGGTGAGTATCCCCGTTTTCGTCCAGAACATCAGCGTGGGCACTCCCCTCTCGGCTGAGCAACTGGCCAAGCTCGTGCACGAGTTGGAGCACGTGAAGTACGTGAAAGAGGAGACGCTCCAGGCAGGCCATACCATGGAAGCGTTCTTGAAGCTGGCTGGCGATGTATGCCAGGGAGTGATGGGCGGCTCCGGAGGGGGCTACCTGCTGGAGGAGTACCGCCGCGGCTCCTGCGGCACCATGCCTGGCCCGCACATACCCGATGTTCACGCTGCCATATGGAACGCGCTGGAGGCGGGCGATGAGAAGAAGGCGCGCAGCATCTTCAACCGTACGCTGCCCCTTCACCAGCGGGAGCGGCTGCACGGCGTAGCCCTGTACAAGGAGGTGTTACACCGCCGCGGCATCATCGCCAGTACCTACGTGCGCGTTCCCGGCCGCAGGACGCTGGACGCCGTGGACCAAGAGGAGCTGGACGCTGCCCTTGCGGAGCTTGAAGGGCTGTTTACGTGCCATCCGCCTCAGTCCAGGAAGTCCACAAAGTAGGCTGCTCTGGGTGAGTCGCCGGCTGTTGTCTCTTGGGTGTTCGATGACGGCTGACAGGAGAGAAGGATGAAGATCGTCGATTTACAGGTTATCCCATTCTGGGCACCTCGCAAGACCTTTCGCAATGGCCGCATCTTACATGAGGACAAGGTGGTGCAGACCGTGACCAAGGTTATCACCGACGAGGGCGCCGAGGGGTACTACTTCGGCGGCTCTGGTCACGGTGACCAGGACGGTATGACCACCGAGCAGCGGGCGCTCTTGGATGGGCGGCTCAAGTCTCTGGTGCTGGGGCAAGACCCCTTTGACAGGGAGAAGTTCTGGCACTGGATGTGGGCGGCCAACCTGCTGCCCGAAAACTTGATGAGCGTGCTGGACATGGCCCTTTGGGACCTGCAGGCCCGGGTCTTCGGCGTGCCGGTGCATAAGCTGCTGGGAGGGTGCCGCGAGAAGGTGAAGGCCTACGCCAGCAGCTTCCCCAACATGGGAGACCCGGAGGTGTACGCCCAGCACGCCCTGGAGTGCAAGCGCAAAGGCTACAAGGCCTACAAGATTCATCCCTACTACTTCTGGGACCCGGCGACGAAGAAGCCCGATCCAGGGCGGCCCTCCCACATCGAGTACGACATCGCCGCCTGCCGCCTGATTCGCGAGGCCGTGGGCGACGACATGGTGCTGATGTTCGACCCGTGGGGCACTTATCACACCTACACGGAGGCGCTGAAGGTGGGGCGCGCGCTGGAGGAACTCAACTTCTACTGGTTCGAGCACCCGATGTCCGAGTACCGGGTCGAGGCATACGTCAAGCTGGCAGCCGAGTT
>JAUYDU010000161.1 GCA_030691665.1 Chloroflexota bacterium | reverse complement strand
ATTCACCTCTGCGGGATAAATCCCGCAGCTTCCCCAAAGCTGAGGGTTTCAACCCTCAGGGGTGTTTTTATTTTCTCTAAGACCGCAAGCCAGCCTTCTCCTTGTCTGCTCCGGCTTTCCAACCCCAAAGGGCCTGTCCTGAGCCTGTCGAAGGGAGGAACCGTGCAACGACTAGCCTTCGTCCTATCCGTGCCTTTCCTGGTCCTCCTCCTCGTCGCCTGTAACGGCGGCGGTGAGGAGAAGACCTCGGCGACCGGCACAGCCGCCACCACCCCCAGCGCGACTGCCATCACCGAGGAATCCATCAAGCGGGTCAGCGTTCCCGCCAACGTGGGCAAGTTCGAGCAGGAGGTCCTCGCCAAGGCCTCCATCCGAGAGAAGCTTTGCATATTCCTTCAGACCGAATCCGTGGTAGACTGCGGCGGCGACGGGGTCTACATGCTTACCACTCCCGTCGAGGGAACCTCCGCTCGCTGTAACCTATTGTCGGACGAATCCAAGCCGCTGGCGATCTCCTGCACCACCCAGGACCCGGAGCAGCGCATCCTCTACGCCATCAAGTAGGAGAACAAATGAAGGTCCACGAGTATCAAGCCAAGCAGATCATGTCCGAGTTCGGCGTCCCCATCCCCCAGGGGCGCGTCGCTTCCACATCCCAGGAGGCCCGTCAGATCGCCCAGGAGCTGGGCGTGCCGGTGGTGGTGAAGGCCCAGATCCACGCCGGCGGTCGCGGCAAGGGCGGCGGCATCAAGCTGGCCGACACCCCCGCCCAGGCCGAGGAGGCAGCCCGCCAGATCATCGGCATGCGCCTGGTCACCCACCAGACCGGCCCCGAAGGCCGCATCGTCAAGCGGGTGCTGGTGGAGGAGCAGGTGCAGGCCCAGCGCGAGCTCTACCTGGGGGTGATCGTCGATAGCGGCAGGGCCCAGCCCCTGATGATGGCCAGCGAGGCCGGCGGCGTCGACATCGAGGAGGTGGCTGCCCAGTCGCCCGAGAAGATCCACAAAGCCTATGTCGACCCGGCGGTCGGCTTTCAGCCCTACCAGGGCCGTCAGTTGGCCTTCGCCAGCGGCCTGGACGGCGACCTCCTCCGACCCGCCGTCCAGCTCATGAGCGGCCTGTACCGCGCCTTCGCTGCCAAGGACTGCTCCCTGGCCGAGATCAACCCCCTGGTCGTGACCGCCGACGGCCGCCTGCTCGCCCTCGACGCCAAGATCAACTTCGACGACAACGCCCTCTTCCGCCACCCGGACGTCGCCGACCTGCGCGACCCCGACGAGGAAGACCCCCTGGAGGTACAGGCCCAGGAGCTGGGTATCAACAATTATGTCAAGCTTACCGGCAACATCGGCTGCGTGGTCAACGGGGCAGGCCTGGCCATGGCCACCATGGACGCCATCAAGCTGGCCGGCGGCGAGCCGGCCAACTTCCTGGACATCGGCACCGTAAACGATGTCTCGCGGGTAGTCAACGCCTTCAAGCTCCTCACCGCCGACCCCAGCGTCAAGGCCATCCTGATCAACATCTTCGGCGGCATGGCGCGGGTGGACGTCATCGCCCAGGGCGTGGTGGACGCCCACCAGCAGATGAAGGTGGGCGTGCCGGTGGTGGTGCGCCTGGCCGGCACCAACGTGGCCGAGGGCGAGCGCATCCTGAGCCAGGCCGGCTTCCCCCTTATCCGCGCCGTAGGCCTGGGCGAGGCCGCCCGCAAGGCCGTGGAAGCGGCGGGGTAGGGGGGTGAAGCGACAATGGTGAAAGTTGTTAGAGCAGTAATCCTTTTCGCCGATATCCGCGGCTCGACAGAGTTTGGGTATACCCAGGGCCTTGAAATGCACAACAGGATGCTCCGAGATTTTCACAAGACTTGTTACCAAGCTATTGAGAGGTTCCGGCAGGACAAGAGCCTGGGGGCCGGCAGGGTAATGGCAACATGCCGCGGAGATGAGTGTTGCGTTTTTCTCCGCGGGGGAAAGACGGCCGAAGATGAACTCCTCGCTATGAATCTGGCGATCTACTTGAAGGAGATGTGGAAGAAATCCACATTCTGCCGACTAAACTGGCGCGCGGCTCGCACTGGGCTAATACCCCAGGTGGACCTCCGTATTGGCATAGGGTGTGGGGAGGTAGCCCTGGATGATGATGTCTGGTCTGGCAGCGAGACCCTGGAGGGCATCTTCATTTCTGAAGCAAAGCGCATCGAGGGGCAGGCAGATGGAGCCTCAGAAACCTTGATCATGGTCAAGTTGGACATCATGGAGGCCTGTATTCAAGCCGGGGAGAAGGTGGAATTCGGCCCTCGGATACGGTTGCAGGGAAAGGGCATGCCCGCTGTTCATGAGACTGCCGTCTACCCGGTTAAGACCTACGCTGAATGGAAAGCTATCCAGAAAAAGCTGATGCCCTCCCCTAGGACCTATTTCCAAAGGTTTGGCCACGCCCTGGCCTTGCGCCGCAGTGGCGACTTAGAGGGCGCCATAAAGCAATATGGGCGGCTTCTGAAGCTGCGCCCCGACGACCCCGACGTTCTCAACAACCGCGCCGCCGCCCTGTACGATCTCAAGCGCTACCAGGAGGCCCTGGCCGACTACAACCACGCCCTCCAACTCCGCCCCGATCACCCCGACACCCTCTACAACCGCGCCTACGTCCTCGACGATCTTGGGCGCTACAAGGAGGCCCTCGCCGACTACAGCCGCGCCCTCCAGCTCCGCCCCGATGACCCCGCCACCCTCAACAACCGCGGCGTCACCCTGCATCACCTGAAGCGCTACGACGAGGCCCTGGCCGACTACAACCGCTCCCTCCAACTCCGCCCCGATGACCCCGACACCCTCAGCAACCGCGGCGTCACCCTGGACAGTCTGAAGCGCGACGACGAGGCCCTGGCCGACTACAACCACGCCCTCCAAATCCGCCCAGACGACCCCGACACCCTCTACAACCGCGGCAACACCCTGCGTCACCTGGAGCGCTACGAGGAGGCCCTCGCCGACTACAACCGCTCCCTCCAGCTCCGCCCCGACGACCCCGCCACCCTCTACAACCGCGCGTACCTCTTCTCACTCACGCGGCGC
>JAUYDU010000126.1 GCA_030691665.1 Chloroflexota bacterium | reverse complement strand
GCCTGCGCCGCCGGGTCGAACCCGTACACGATGGAGTATTTCCCGTCGATGGAGGCTAGTTGGTCGGCGATCGTCGGCTCTGGGGTCGGCGTAGGGGTGGGCGTTGGTGTCGGGGTTGGCGTAGGAGTTGGCGTAGGGGTCGGCGTCGCCGTCGCTGTAGCTGTAGGAGTCCGTGTGCGTGTGGGCGAAGGTGTGGGGGTGGGCGTGCGAGTGGGCGAAGGAGTCGCTGTAGGGGTCGGCGTCGGCGTGGCTGTGGCTGTGTACCACCCCACGAAGCTCCAGCCCTGCTTGATCTGCCAGGTGTGGCCTGCGTAGCTCAGCGTGGCGTCCTCGCTGGCCAGGATCAGATAGCCGGAGCCCACCTCCAGCTTGCTCAGGTCGCTCATGTCCGGCCGGCCCGGCACGTACCTTCGGAACGCCTGCGCCGCCGGGTCGAACCCGTACACGATGGAGTATTTCCCGTCGATGGAAGCCAGTTGCTCCGCCGCCGTCGGCTCTGGCGGCGGCGTGGGCGTTGGCGTAGGCGTGGGCGAGGGCACCGCGCCCAGCGAGAGGCGGCCGGCGCCGTAGACGTTGTCCTTGCCACTTGCCCCCAGGTCCACTGCCCGGCTCTCTAGGAAGGCCTTGATGTCGGCCCAGGACCACGTTGGGTTGGCCTGCTTCACCAGCGCCGCCGCTCCCGCCACGTGGGGGGCCGCCGCAGAGGTGCCCGCAAAGCCCTGATTCCACAACGAATAGGCGCCGTACGAGGCGTTTGAGACCCGGTCCGGAGCCACGAGGTCAGGCTTGATGCGCCCATCTGTCGTGGGGCCTTGAGAGCTGAAGTCCTCGATGGTGTTGGGCGAGTTCCACGGTACCGCACCGACGGCAAGAGCTTTGGGGCTGTCTGCCGGGATTTCGACGCTGCCTGAAGTAGTCTTGTACTCCAGGATCGGGCAGTCCAGGAGGCACCATAATGGCCTGAAGAAGAGGTCAAACTTGGGAGACCTTGTTGAGTCAACTTCGGCAACCGCCACGTAGTAGAAGTCTGTATAGGGCGCCCAGAAAAAGATGGCTTCAACGGGGTGGCTCGAACAGTTCTGTACGTCCTCCGACCGATAGAGGGGGTAGCTTACCAGCACGCCCAGGCTATCGTAGAGGTAGAGGTTGTAGTCGTTGCACGAGCCGTCGAAGGGATCGTCCCACCTCAGGTAAGCGATCATCATGTCGCTCGCTGCGGCGAGCAGCCTGTTCGCCCAGTGACCGGGGGCGAAGTCTAGCCATCCGTCTTCATCTGCATCGGCCCAACGGCCGGACCAGTGCTCCTGGGCCGAGTTGCCCGCCGCGTTGACCCACAGTATTCCTGCGTCCGCTGCCTTCGCAACAATGTCATTGACTGGTCCCGTCCCGTCCCCCGGCCCCCAAAGGGTACCCAGGGAGTACGAGACGATGTTCACTCCCTCGGCGATCAGCCAATCTACGGCCGTCGCCAACTCCACGTCCGTGTCGAAGGCGACCAGGTACAACTGCACGCCGGGAGCCATGTCGTACACGATCTCCGCAGCCGCCGTGCCGTGGCGTCCCCTGTCGCCCCACTCGGGGAGTTCCACCAGTCCATCCGACCTGAACGAGCGCGCCACCACCGTAGATGGTAGCTCGGTGCCGAGGGCGGACCGGTAGCCCGTGAAGCTAAGATCCACCACGGCCACCTTCACGCCCGTTCCTGTGAGCCCAGCGCTCCGCCATGGCGCGGTCCCAGTTACGCCTACGCCCTCGCTAGTTACAGCGAGCGGCAGGAACGTGATCGGCTCTCGTACGTAGCGAACCGCTTCGTGGGACGCGAGCTCCTCCAGGGAGGCCAGCGGCATCAGAGCCTGGACAAGAGTGCCGGTGCTGCCCTCCCGGACGCCCCCAAGAGCTTCGGCCCAGCTTGCCGCCTCTCCCGCTCTGTCCGGCTCGGCCTCGATGATCACCCGTACGACATCGCCACGCAGGTTGATCCCTGTGCTTTCCGCGACCGAAGCGGCCTTTACGACACCCCCGTCCTCGAAAGCGTCGATCAGGCGAACAAGCGAAGACGCCAGCTTCGGATGGCCGTTCCTGGGCAATTCGCTTGTACGAGCCAGGTCCAATCGCGAGACGGGCGTCACCGATGGGAGGGCACGGCTCTGAGGCCCCTCTGGCGATCGGATGGCCTGAGCCTGGTTCCGCGCCTGTACGGAGAAAAGCAAAAGTGCGAGGAGAAACAGCACCGCGAGAACAAGAACGAGGGCGCGGGCTACTCCCAGTCGAGGCACGTCAGACCTCCTTACCTGCGGGGCACAGACAAGGGGATGGAGAAGCCGGAGGTGTTGCCCGCGGCGTCGACGGCGATAAAGGTATTGCCTATCTCATACACGTTGGCCCTACCCATTGTCAACTCTAGATAGCGTAGCTGGTTCGTTTCTCGTGGGTTGGGTTCGCTGGGGTCGTTCATCACCCCAGCCTTGCGCCAGAGGCGCATCCGCCTCTGCGGATGGCGGAGAAGGCTGGGGCATCGAGAGCGCCAGGCATGCCCCAGCCTTTAGGCGGGGGTGGAGAACGCACCCCCCGGCCGCCTTGACAATTGACGGACTCGATATATGATTTGCCTGCCTGCCTCGGCGCGCCAGGCTGGCGGCTGGCAGAACGACGAACGGTGACATGAAGAAGGAAGAGAGCTCCCCAGACCAGCCGGGCCAGGAGCAGCCGGAGCCCACCCACCGCACGGCGGCCCTGGAGATCCTCTGGCGCTGCCTCGATTGCGGTGAGCTCTGGCACCGCGACGCCCCTCTGCCGCAGGTCTGTCCAAGCTGCGGCGCCCCGCGCGAGCACTTCGGCTTGCTCCTCGAGGACTAACGCTCTAGGGAGGATAGGCTGTGGAGTTCGAAGCCCTTATCAGAAAGAGAAGCATGATCCGCGCCTTCCGGCCGACACCCCTCACCGACAGCCAGCTTCACAAGCTCCTCCGAAACGCCATCCGTGCCCCAAGCGCCGGCCACCTTCAGCCCTGGGAGTTCATCGTTGTGCGCGACGATGCCACCAAGCGGCGGCTGGCTAGGGCCGCCCTCGACCAGAGCTTCATCGCCGAGGCGCCCCTGGTCATCGTCACCTGCGCCAACACCCGCCGCAGCGCCCGCATCTACGGCGAGCGAGGCGTTCGCTTCTACAGCCTGATCGATGTCTCCTTCGCCTCCCTCCTCCTGATGCTCACGGCCATTGACGAAGGGCTGAGCTGCTGTTTCGTCGGGGCCTACCGCGACGAGGAGGTGTCACGCATTCTGGGGCTGCCGGCCTGGGTGCGGCCTGTAGGGATCATCCCCGTGGGTCACCCCGCCGAGGGGCCGACCCGCCTCTCCCGCATCGCCCTGCGAGACGTCGTGCAC
>JAUYDU010000509.1 GCA_030691665.1 Chloroflexota bacterium | reverse complement strand
ACCGCCGAGAGCGAGCTGGGCGAGGAGGACCTCGAGGAAGAGGAAGCCATACCCTAGCGTCACTCCCCCGCTATTCCTCCCTCCTCCTCATCACCCGGTTTGTAGCGGAAGGCTTATGGTCATTAACAAGATAGTGGCGCTAGTGTTTGGCAGAAGGTCGGGCTTTAGCCCGACGGCGACAGGCTGATGGTCATGAACAAAATAATCCGACAGAGCGCAGGTCTATTTTGTCACCCTGAGCAAAGCGAAGGGTCTGGAGGTGCGGGGCGAGATTGCCCTTCACGGGGTTTGCTCAATCCCAGCCCCAGATTCTTCGCTTCGCTCAGAATGACGCTGTCGAGCTATTTGGTCCATGACCATAAGCCTGTCCTTCTGGTGAGGCCAGTATTCTCTTGACGACCATAAGGCAGGGGCATCGACACCGCCCCGTTCACGGGGCGGTGTCGTAGGAATCTTGAGATAGCTCGTATAACCTGGGGCCGGAGTAACTTCCGGACTCTAGCGCACGGCCGCCTGCCTGTCCGGCAGGAAGCGCTGAACGCTGGCCCGGGCAGCGATGCGCTCGGCGATGGCCGTGAACACCTGCGCCAGCGGCGAGTCCGGGTCCCGCTCGACGATGGGGACGCCGTCGTCGCCGCCGCTCCGCACCTGGGCGTCCAGGGGGATCTCGCCCAGGAAGTCCAGCCCCAACTCCTCAGCGGCCTCGCGGGCGCCGCCGTGGCCGAAGATCTCGGTGCGCTCGCCGCAGTGGGGACAGAGGAAATAGCTCATGTTCTCGATGACGCCGAAGATGGGCACGTTCATCTTCTCGAACATCGTCACCGCCTTAGTGGCATCCTCCAGCGACACGCTCTGGGGCGTAGTGACGATGACCGCCCCGGCGATGGGCGCCTCCTGAGCCATGCTCATGGGGGCGTCGCTGGTGCCCGGCGGCAGGTCGATGATCAGGTAGTCCAGCTCGCCGCCCTCCGCCCAGGGCAGCTCGTGCAGGAGCTGACGCACGCCCGAACCGATCATCGGGCCGCGCCAGATAACCGCCAACCCTGGCTTGAGGACGAAGCCGATGGAGGCCACCTTCACGCCGTAGCGCTCCACCGGCGAGAGCCCCACTTCGGCCTGATGGCCCTGTCCCAGGCCGAACATGGTGGGGATGTTGGGGCCGGTCAGGTCGGCGTCGAGCAGGCCCACCCGCGCTCCGTGCTTGGCCAGGGCGACGGCTAGATTCGCAGCCACCGTCGACTTGCCGACGCCGCCCTTGTTGCTGGCGATGGCGATGATATTGCGCACGCCCTCCACCGGCCGGGGCCCTCCGCCTCTGGCGGAGTGAGCCCGCACTTCGGCCCCCATCTCGACGTTCACGCTCTCCACGCCGGGGAGCGTGCGAACGGCCTCCTCGGCCAGACGCTGGAGCTCGTTGCGCACCGGGCAGGCGGGGGTGGTGAGCACGAACTTGAAGGCGACGTTGCCGCCGCAGATGCGCAGGTCGCGGATCATGCCCAGGCTGACGATGTCTCGGTGCAACTCCGGGTCCTTGACTGTGCTCAGGGCGGCCAGGACCGCCTCTTCGCTGGGCCCTTGCTTGTCCTCTCCTTGCTTCACTCTCGCATCTCCTACTGGGGCGACTCGCCGCCATCGGCAGCAAGGTCGCCGCCTTCTACGATGAATCGACAGCAATCGCCGCCGTGGCTCTGGAACTCGGCAGCTCGAACATCGCCGCCCACCAATCGACTCAGCAGCTCCAGATGCCAGGCACACACCTCATCCTGGCTCTCGGCCACCTTGCGATAGGCGCAGTTGTAGTCCAGGATCTCGTAGCCCTGACCCAGTCTGCGCCACTCGGCGAAACCGCTCTCAGCCTGCAAGATATCGGCCACGGCCAGCACCCGCTCCTCCAGGCACTTCCCTTCCAGGCGCTGAGCGTACTGGCTGGCTATCCGGCGGGCCAGCTTGCGGAAGAGGAGAACCTTCTTCTCGACCGGCGAAAGACCCTCGATCTCGCTGCTGTCCAGGAGGGCCACCTCGTCGATGATCATGTCGGCCAGGCGGTCGTAGCGTTTGGGGAAGCTCTCCTCGCCTTTATCCGTCAGGGAATAGACGAAATGGGGTCGGCCGGTGGGCCGGCGCACCTCGTGGGCGGTCACGAGATTGTCCCGCTCCAGGGTGGCGAGATGCTGGCGGACGGTCATGCGCGCCAGGCTCAGAGCGGAAGCCAGCTCCTCTACCGTACTGCCGGCACTTCGCTTCAGGAGGGCGAGGATCTGGCTCTTGGTGGTCTGCATTCCCATGACCGCTGTAACCGCAGATTGCGACTGCCGCGAAACCTCCGGGCCAGTTCTGTCGTTAATAGTATAGCGGAACATGGTCACTACAGCGATATTAACAGAAGGCGAAGAATTAGTCAATTCGATACTGTAAATATGGCAGGAACCTTGACAGCACCGTTGCGATTGTGTATGATCCAAGAACGCTTGTGTAACGTATGTATGATAGCAAGCGTCTAAGAATAGAACCTCTGGAGCGGAGGACCAGAATGACCGAGGCAACGATTACACAGGCCAATGAGCCAAGCATCGAGAGCCAGTGTCGTCACCACTGGCTGATCGAGAGCCCCCACGGCGCCACCAGCATGGGCACCTGCAAGCTGTGCGGTGCCGAGAAGGAGTTTCGCAACTCCGCATCGGACTGGCTGTGGGAGGATGAGCCTCTCAAAGAGCTGACCTACGGCCGCTGGGGCAAGTCGAAGGAACTCCCTGCCCCCGTAGGGGATCAGGGGGACGAGGAGATGACGGCGGCCGCCGCCGGAGGGTCTGGCGGCGCCCGTCTCGGCTAAGCAAGGGGAGTGCCGGCCTGGGGGTGCCCCGATGGTTCGGGGCACCCGTCCTTTTTGCCCAACCTCTCGCCAAACGGCTGGTATAATGGCGCCAGCAGAGCCTGCCCTGACCGCAGCGAAGGGGAGAAGGGCAAGAGAGCGTGAACCTCGCCGTTGAGCTGGCCCCCAAGCGCAAGCGCGGACTCCTCCTGGCCAATCCCGTGATGGCTGCCTCCGGCACCTTCGGCTACGGGCTGGAGTTAGCCAAGGTATTCGACATCCAGCGCCTGGGGGCGATCGTCTGCAAGGGCACCACCCTGCGGCGGCGGCGCGGCAATCCCCAGTTGCGCACGGTGGAGACGCCCGCGGGCATGCTCAACTCCATCGGCCTCCAGAACATCGGCGTGGAGGCCCTCATTCGCGATATGGCGCCGATCTGGGCCACCTGGCGGGTGCCAGTCATCGTCAACATTGCCGGCGAGAGCATCGATGAGTACGCCGCGCTGGCTCGCAGATTGGACGGTGTGCCTGGAGTTAGTGGCCTGGAGCTGAACATTAGCTGCCCCAACGTGGCGAACGGACTGGAGTTCGGCAGCGACCCCGAGATGGCCGCCGCCCTAACCGCTGCAGTGGCGCGGGAGACGACCCTGCCAGTCATCGTCAAGCTCACCCCCAACGTCAGCGACATCGCGGCTGTGGCGCGGGCCGTAGCCGAGGCCGGCGCCGACGCCCTGACCCTCATCAACACCTACCCCGCCATGGCCATCGACGTAAAGAGCAGACGGCCGGCCCTGGGCTGGAGCTTCGGCGGCCTTTCCGGCCCCGCCCTCAAGCCCATCGCTCTGCGACTCGTCTATCTGGTGGCGGAGGCAGTGGACGTTCCCGTCATCGGCTGCGGCGGCATCATGACCGGCCTGGACGCCCTCGAGTACATCCTGGCTGGGGCCACCGCCGTCCAGGTAGGCACCGCCACCTTCCTCAACCCGCGAGCCACCCTCGACGTCCTCGAGGGAATCCATCAGTTCATGGAGCAAGAAGACATCCACGACATCCACGACATCCACGACCTCATTGGCGCCGCCCGCCTGTAACGAAACCCCTCTCCCCCGCGTCAGAATAGACGATGACTGCCGCATGTTATGCAAAGTTGCGCTCCCTGCTCAGGCAGTTGCCTGGCGCGGGCCAGGAGGACGGACAAGCGCTGGGCGAGCTCAGCATGGTGCTTGCCCTGGTCGCCCTGGTAGCGGTCATGGCTGTGACGGCTCTCGGCGCAAGTATCAGCGGCTGGTACCAAGATTTCGCCGACCTGTTCCCATAAGAATCCTGGTAACAGGTTATGCTGGCGCCGCGTCTTTCTGGGCGGAACGCAGTGAATAGGAGAGGTGGGGTAGTGGCTACGACCTTAGGCACCAACAACGGTCGCTCAGCCGCCCGCCCCGACAGCGGTCGGGGCGAACAGAGGCGCGGCGTCGAGGCGCAAGCGTTCGCCACATCGTTCTGGCAGAGGGTGTCGGCGTCGCTGGGGGCGCGGCTCCTGGTGCTGGCGCTTCTGATGGCCGCCGGGTTTGCCGGCATCTACGCGGCTGGCGCTGCGGGCAAGTTTAACCCCCAGAACTTTTGGTTGACGATCCTGGCGGCCGCCTTCTGGTTCGGACTGGCCGTGGGGCTGGCCAACGCCCGCCTGGGAAGGCGTCACGAGGAGCAGGCCGTGAGCCGAAGCCCTGAGCGAAGCGAAGGGGCTGCGAAGGGATTGGCGAGTACAACGGAGAGCCC
>JAUYDU010000446.1 GCA_030691665.1 Chloroflexota bacterium | reverse complement strand
TACTCTAGTAACCGATTGCCTGAAGCATACTAACGGCTAACCCCTACGTCAAGGTCATCGGCCGCTGTCGCAGGCGATATTCCTCCTCTTCCTCCTCCTCGGCCTCAGAGATGACCTCCCGCGTCTGGGGTAGCACTGCCTCCAGCCTCTCCTCGCGCCGACGCACCCTGGGGGGAAGGCCATCGATGGCCTGACGCAGGGCAGCCAGCCGCTCCCAGGTGCCAGCCTCGGTGCCATCGACGGCCACGGCCGCCACGCCAGCGTCTCGCAGACACCGCAGCTCGGCGGGGCCGATGTCCGCTGAGACCGGCACAAACAAGGGTATGCGGGACAGAACGTACAGGCGGCGGAGCTCCACCTGGCGGCGCACCGTCAGGGGGCCCTGCCAGTCGTAGAGCCACAGGCCGTCGAGAAAGAACCCCTCCATCGCCCTCAGGAACGAGTCGGAGGGCTCGCTCGAAAGGGCGAGGACGTAGCCCATCTCTTTCTCCAACAGGGCTTCGGCATTGGTGGCCTCGGGATCGAAGGCCAGGAAGTCCACGCCCGCTTCCTTCAGGCTGGCCACCTCGGCCGCGGTCGGCGCCAGCGCCTGAGCCCCGCAGGGCACGTCGCCGGCATCCTTGACCCACCTCGCCACCTCGCCCATCTCCGCCTCGGGGTTAGCCGCGGACAGGAGGATGGCATCGACACCCCTGCTGGCCAGGTCGCCGGGCGGGCGCAGGCGCGACGCCGGCCCGTGCACCATCAGGAGCAAGGAGGGAATGGGGGCGCGAGAGACCACCGGCCCGAAGCCGATGGGAGCCGACTCCAGCCGCATCGCCCTGCGGATCTTCTCAGCCAGCTTGCTCATGTCATCGTGCCTCGAAGGGAAAAGGAAGCTACCTGGACTATTATCGGCCGCAGCCCAGCCAGGGGCAACGGCCCCCTACGACGGGTAGCGTTCTGCTTGTTCATGATGTAGGGCAGGGCCCCCGCCCTGCCCATCGCCGCGAACTGGGGTCGGGGCTGGGGCCCCGACCTACGAAATAGGTCATGAATTGGCGAGACGCTGTCCTACGACGCCCGGATCTGGAGGATGCGGGAGACGGTGAGCTGGCCGCAGTTCTCGTAGTTGGCGTCGCAGTGGGTGCTGGTGGCCGCCACGCTATAGTTGCCGGGGGGCACGGGCTGGCCGTCGTTGTCCCGCTGGTCCCAGCGTTCGGTGAAGGCCATGGGCTCCCCCGGCTTCAGCTCGACCTGCTCCAGCACCTGCGAGAAGGCCTTGCCCTGCGACCAGCGCCACACTTCCCTGCCTTCGGAATCGGTGACGACGATGTCAAAACGCTGGGTCGTGCGGTAATAGAGGGTGATGGGCTCCCCGGCGGCGACAACGACGGTAAGGGACACGGGCTCCTCCTGCCGATGAAAGACGCCAAAGGTCGTCAGGTCGATGCCCACGGGGCCCTGAAAGGAAAAGGCGGGTGTGGCCTCCGGGCTGGGCCGGGCCGCCTCAGGGGTGGGCGACCGGGCGGACCCTTCTTCCCCTTGGTCGCAAGCAGCACCCGCCGCGACCACCAGCAGGCTCACCAGGAACACTAAGACGTAGCGTTGCATCCTCATCACTCCAACCGAGTGGCGGTCAGACCACGTTGGCCTCCAGCGCGCAGGGCCCCTCAGCCTTCAGCCGGACGATAGTGGTTCCGTCCACTTCCTCCCAGGCGGTATCGGAGGCCCGACCCGAGAAGCGAACGTCTCGCAGGCGGCCCGGCGCCAGGAATCGTATCTGGAAACCCTGTCCGCCGTGAGCGTGGGCCTGCCCGCCCTTCCCTATATCTAAACGCAGGTCGCTGCCCACAAGTTGCGCTTCAACCTCGATCATACGCTCAGGATTGGGGAAGGATACCCTGGCCTGCGAGCCAACTCTCACGTCGAGCTGTATGGGCTCCCAGGCCTTCTGTCCCACGAAGTCCATGGCCGGAGCCAGGGGCAGGATGGAGTCGCCCCTGACGAACAGAGGCAGCCGCTCCAGGGGCACCTCCATCTCCCGATAGGCCGGCCCATCGACCCGCTCGCTGCTCCAGAAATCGTACCAGTGGCCCGGCGGCAAATAGAGGTGGCAACGCCCTTCCTCGTTGAAGATGGGCGCTACCAGCAGGTAGGGGCCGAGCATGTACTCCAGATCAGCCTGGTAGGCGCGAGGGTCCTCGGGGAACTCCAGGAACAGCGGCCGAACGACGGGCACGCCTGTCTGGCAAGCCTCGTGGGCCAGGGCGTACAGATAGGGCAGAAGGCGATAGCGCAGGCGGGCGAACTCCCGCACGATGGCCACCGCCTCCTCGCCGTAGTACCACGGCTCGCGGCGGCCGATGCCGTGGAAGCGAGCATGGGACGAGAGGAGGCCGAACTGGGCCCAGCGAATGTACAGCTCAGGGCTGGGCGGCTTCATGTTGTCGGGGTTCCAGAAGCCGCCGATATCGTGGCTCCAGAAGGGAATGCCCGACAGGCTCAGGCTCAGGCCCGCTCGCAGGGCGGCCGCCATGCCGGCGAAGGTGGAGGGGGAGTCGCCGGTCCAGTTGAGGGGATAGCGTTGCGACCCAGCATAGCCGGAGCGACCCCAGACCACGGCCTCGCCCCGCTCCTGGCGGGCGACCTCGAACACCGCCCGGTTGTACAGGAGAGGGTAAACGTTGTGGACGTCCCTCCCCGTCTTTCCATCGGCGAAGCGGGCATCCTCCGGCAAGGCCTCGCCGTAGTCGGACTTGAAGGCTGCTACCCCCATCCGCAGATAGGGGCGGTGCTTGTCCTGCCACCAGCGGCTCGCCCGCGGATTGGTGAAATCTACCAGAGCGGCATCGTCGGGGTTCTCCAGGGGCCGAGCGAGCTGCCCATCGGTCGCCTGCACCAGGTAGCCCCGCCGCAACCCCTCCTCGTACATTCGCGTGCCCTTCCAGACGTAGGGGTTCTCCCACAGGCAGAGCTTCACCCCTCGCTCGGCCAGCCAGCCAACGAAGCCGGCCGGGTCGGGGAAGGCCTCGTCGTCCCAGACGAAGTCGCAGCCGTCGCGGGAGCGCTTCTTCCTCTCCTTCAGCCAGCGGGGGTCCAGGTTGATCACATCGCAGGGGATGCCCAGGTCCCGCAGGCGAGAGACGACCTCTTCCACCTGCACCCGGTCGCGATACATGCAGCGGGACATCCAGACGCCGAACGACCACAGGGGCGGCAGAGGCGCCCGGCCGGTGAGCTGGCCGTAGCGGCCGAGGATATCCTTGGGGTGAGGGCCATAGATAAGGAAATAGTCCAGATAGGGGTCGTCCACCTGAAAGGCGCCCGTCTCGAGCGAGGGCCATCCCATCTCATTGGTGACGGGGCCCGTGTGGTTGACGAAGATGCCGTAGCCGCGGCTGCTCAGGAAGAAGGGGATGTTCAGGTAAGTGACGCCGCTGGCGGTGAGGCCGTAGGGGTCGCGCGACCAGGAGATCAGGCGCTGCCCCCGCTTGTCCAGCGGGCCGTATTGCATGCCCAGGCCAAAGAGATGCTCGTCCAGGGCCAAGGAGAAGGACTCGTGGAAGGCAACATTTCCCTCCCCGTCGCGGGAGTAGCCCATGGGGTAGGCCGCCTGCTCCAGGAGCGTCCTATCCAGGCGTTGCTGCCGGTACACCTCGCGCCCTTCCCGGTTGTGCACGCTCAGTCGCCAGGGCTGACGCTCCAGTCGCAGGCTCAGGCTGGCGCTGCTCAGCGTTACGGCCTCGCGGTCCTGGGCCAGCTCGATATCGACCGGCGCTGGCGGGCTGGACACCAGCATCGGCGTCCTGGGAGGCGGCGCCTGCGCCAGAAAGAGCTGGAGGCGAACGATCTCCGGCTGCACAAAGGTAACGGCGAGATGAGCGGCGGTGCCGTCGTCGGCGGCCAGGCCAAGGCGAGCCCCGCTCTTCGTGCGGCGGACGGAGCGAATCGCCGCCAGCCAGTGGTAGTCGCGGTCGGGGTCGGCAAAGATGGGGCACCAGCGAGCAGCCAACTCGGTCAGGGGGCTACGCGGCTTGGCCATTGCGACAAGTCCTCCCGAAAGACAGGCTAGCTGTCTGCATTCTATAGCGGCCATCTGCCAGGCGCAACGAACCTTAGTGGCCGGGGCAGCGTCTCATCGATTCATGATCTATTTCGTAGGTCGGGGCCCCAGCCCCGACCCCATTTCGCGGGGAGGGGCAGGGCTAGGGCCCTGCCCTACATCATGAACAAACGGAACGCCGTCCGTGGCCGGCTGGCCCATCGACTAGGAGGAGCAACGACTTCACGCAATCTTCACGGAAGGTTGACGCTCAACACCCGAACGGGCGTTTTCCCTTCGAGCCATAGGCGCGTTTTCTTTGACAGGAATGTTTTCCCTGAGAGAGGATGGGGGGCTTGTCTGGCACCTGAAGCGAGCTCCCCGCACCATGTGGAGGCCGGCACCAACGTGCCGGGCTCGCAGGCTGAGGCCGGGAGGCCGC
>JAUYDU010000372.1 GCA_030691665.1 Chloroflexota bacterium | reverse complement strand
GACCAGTGGCCCTGCCAACATCGCCGGCCCCGTCATCCGTTTCGCCGTTTCCCATCCGTTGACAGATCCAGCGGCCACCTCGGTAACTCCTGGGGCACTCGTGCGTCTTATCCGTAGAACAATCACCTACGTTTGCGAGGTTTCGCCGTGACCAGCCACCAGCCACAGGACGAGCCAGAGCACCAACCCCCGGTGCCCGAGGCCGACCGCGAAGCCACCGGGCGCGTCCAGGCCTACGTCTGGGGCTTCCGCATCCTCACGGCGGTGCTAGCCACCAGCGGGATGGCCGCCGTGCTGGCAACGCACGCCCACGGCCTCATCAGCTATCTGATAGTCATCCCGGCCTTCCTGACCCCCCTGGGCTTGGGCCTGGTCATGGCCGCCATGACCCGCATCATGCACGTGCGGCTCGAGCGGCGGCTGCGGGCCCGCCTCTACATCCGCAGCCTCGAGCTCCAGGACATGGCTATGCGCGACGACCTGACCCAGCTCTTCAACCGCCGCTACTTCTACGATCGCCTCCAGCGAGAGCTTGACGAAGCGCGCGATTTCGAGCGCTCCGTGGGAGTGGTCATGCTGGACGTGGACGGCCTCAAAGCCATCAACGATACCCACGGTCACAAGGTGGGCGATGTGGTGCTCAGTTGTCTGGGCAGGCTGCTGGTCCAACACACCCGCGCCGGCGACGTGCCAGCCCGCATCGGCGGCGACGAGTTCGCGGTGATCGTGCCCGCGACGGATAAGAGAGGAGTCCCCGGGGTGGCCAGGCGCCTCCGCCAGGCCCTGGAAGGGGCTTGCCAGCATTGCCCTGACAGGCCGTGCGACGCTGGGATCCGCCTATCGGTAGGGACTTCCGGCTACCCCTGGGGCGGCAACACCGTCGACGAGATCATGCGCTTGGCGGACGCCGAAATGTACGCAGACAAGGTCGAGAACCACCGCCAGCGGTCAGCGGTGGCCAGCCGCGCCCCCGTCTAAACGCCCCCCAGGTGGAATACCTGTAGCACCCTTCTATGACCAGGTCGCAGTCGGTCGGTTAGCTCTCGACCCCCGCCTGATGGTCATGAACAGAATAATTCGACACGGCTAGTTTTGTCACCCTGAGTCCTTCCTGGGAAGGACGAAGGGTCTGGCGGTGGGGCGAAAGGACCCGTGTGCGTAACTGGCACCCCACCCCAGATTCTTCGCTGCGCCTGCCTACCGGCAGGCAGGCGCAGAATGACAAACTGTCGAACCATTTTCTCAATGACTATAAGGCGGGGGCATCAACCTGGCTGCCGGCAGGCAGGTTTCAATCCGCAGAGGAATTTATTTTCTTGATGGAAGCCTAAAGGCTTCCGCTCCATCGCGCTATGCCGGGCTTGAGCCTTTGTTCTCTCTATGACCTTCACGCCTCCAGACGGAGCGAGGAGCGAGCGCCGCAGGTGGGGTGGGGCCTTGTTCCCTGTTCCTTGTTCCTTCTTCCTTCTTCCCCCTTCCTTCTTCCCCGTCTATTCACCCGCCCCAGGGAGCCCTGCTGTAACCGTCCGTTGCTGCCTGGCGTCTTTTCCTTTAGGAGGGGACATCAAGGCTTGCCTTGAGCAGAGCGAAGGGATATGACCACCGACAGCCCCATCCAGGAGGCGGTGCGCGCTCAGTGGGATAGGGATAGCGCGGCCGAGCAGGCCTCCAGGCCAGCTCGGCCGGCGTTCTTGCTGCTCTTGGCCCACGCCCTCGTCGCTACTGCTGCCTTGGCCGTCGTCATCGCCGCTCATCTCCTCGCCCAGTACACCCTGGAATTCCTTACCGCCGTTTCGGCCTTTGCCGTCCTCGCCGCCTTGGGCTTCCTCTCTGCCTACGTCTCTCGCCGAAGGGTTGAGGAGTACCAGAGGCGATACCAGGCCCGTCTGTTCATCCGCAATATCGAGCTGCAAGACATGGCCATGCGCGACGACCTCACCCAACTCTTCAACCGCCGCTACTTCTACGACCGCCTTCAGCGAGAGCTAGACCAGGCTCGCACCTTCCAGCGACCGCTGGCCGTCGTGGTGCTGGACGTGGACGGCCTCAAGAGTGTCAACGATGTCCATGGTCATCGGGCCGGCGACCTGCTCCTGGCGGCCATGGGCAGGCTGCTGGTGGAGTACACCCGCACCTGCGACGTGCCGGCCCGCATCGGCGGCGACGAGTTCGCCGTTATCATGCCCGAGACGGACAAGGCCGGCGCCTTCGCCGTGGCGGGCCGCCTCCAACGCTCGCTGGAAGGATCGTCGGTCGTCGAGGACAACGGCCACCGCCTCAAGCTGAACGTGTCCCTGGGCGTGTCGGGCTATCCCTGGGGCGGCGATGACGTCGACCAGTTGGTGCAGTGGGCGGATACCTACATGTACGCCGCCAAGGCCGCCCGCCGCGGCAAACCCGACGCCTCGCTCTAGAAGGCCCGCTGCCCGGTAGGGGCGCAGCATCAGCCAGAGGCTGATCCGCCTCCGGAGGATGCTGTGCCCCTACGCAAACTGTAACCGCAGGTAGATTCAAGCGTCTTACATTCAGAGACAGAAGAAGTAGGTCACGGCTCTAGCCGTGACCGCCAGTTAGGATTTGTTTATGCCAGACACTCACCAGGACCCGCCAGAGGCTCCGCCAGAGGCGGATCCGCCTTGGGCGGAGGATGCGCTTCTGGCGCAGGGTTCGCCTCCGGCGGAAGCCCCGACCGCGGCGCCGCGTACGGCGCCTATCGCCAGGCAAGCCGAGCGCCCCGACCCGTCGGCGCCAGGGGCCAACCTCGCCCGCTTTCGCTGGCTGCTGCGGCTGGTGGGCGGGGTGGCCGCCGCCATCGCCGCGGCCGTCGTGATCGCTGCCCATGTCCTCAGTCAGCGCGGCGGTGAGGTCGCCTTCTACCTGGTGACGGCCCTGGTCTTCCTCTGCATCTACCTGACGGGCCTTGCCCTTGCCGCCCACTCCCGCAAGACGCACGTGGACCTGGAGCGACGCTATCGGGCGCGCCTGTTCATTCGCAATCTCGAGCTGCAAGACATGGCCATGCGCGACGACCTGACCCAGCTCTTCAACCGCCGCTACTTCTTCGAGCGGTTACGGCGGGAGATGGAACGGGCCCGCGCCCTGCAAAGCCCCCTGGCCATCCTCGTGGCAGACGTTGACCACCTCAAGGACGTCAACGACTCCTACGGTCACCAGGCGGGAGACGTGGTGCTGGCCAACCTGGCCAAGCTGCTGGTGAAATGCACCCGCGCCACCGACATCCCTGCCCGCCTGGGTGGCGACGAGTTTGGCGTGATTATGCCGGAGACGGATAAAGACGGGGCTTTTGCCATGGCCACCCGGCTCCAGCGAGCCCTGGAAGTTACCCCCGTCTACGAACAGGACGGGGCTTCCCTCAAGCTGAACGTATCCTTGGGGGTCTCGGGCTTCCCCTGGGGCGGCGATAGTGTGGACGAGGTGGTCCAGTGGGCCGATACCCATGTCTACGCCACCAAAACAACCCGCAAGAAGAATGGTGGCCCCTCGTCGACCAGCCGCTCCGCTGGATCGAGGCCAAAAGGGGGCTAGGCCTGCCTGCCGGCAGGCAGGCCTGCAAGAGTCCCACTGCTCGGCTCGGGGCCTGCCCTGAGCCTGTCGAAGGGGTGGGGCAATGAGGATACGTTCGGCTGCACAGAAGCTGCGGGTTTCAACCCGCAGAACCAGACAGGACGGCCTCAGCGTGAGTGCGGGCCTGGGGTACTTTTGGCGATGGCTCAAGGGATACGCGCTGGTGTGGCAGTTCGCCGTGGTCTTTGCC
>JAUYDU010000311.1 GCA_030691665.1 Chloroflexota bacterium | reverse complement strand
ACTGCGTTGCTCTCTCTCACGCCAGCCTCCTCGGTCCTGGCTTGGGCCTCGGGGACTGTTCGCCTGCGTCCGTTACCAGCGCCCGCTCCGCGTTGGTGAGCCCGTACAGGTCATAGACCGCTTCGTCTATCTCGCGGTCCTTGAGGGCGATGGCGTGCTCCACCTCCGCCCTCTCCGACGATGGTACGAAGCGCAGCGGCGCCAGCCCCCGGTCCGAGCCGGGGGCCAGCCGCGCCTGAAGCGCCAGCATCTCCTCCACCAGCTTCACCAACCAGTCGTACTGGGCTTTGTCATCCTTGTTCGAGAAGTCGATGCGGCGAATGGGAAGCGGCTCCAGGTACTGCTTGTTGGCCGACCGAAAGTCACCACGGAACGGCACGCTCATCTGGCGGAAGTACCAGTCCAACAGCTTGCTATTCAGAAGGCCGAGAACGTACTTGTAGCTACTGTCGGTCGCCTGCTTCAGGATAAGGCCGCCCACGTCCACGTTGTCCAGGTAGAAACAACCTTCCTTGTCATAGAATACCTGGAGCCTGTGCACCAATCTTGGGATGGCGAGCTTTCGGTAGTCGTGTAGTCCAAGGCTCTGCGTGCGTCCAAAGGCGTACCATCGCTCGTGGCGCATCTTGCCGCCCTCGCGGTCCTCTAGCCGCTGGCGGTTGGCCTGAAGGTACGCCCAACAGAGGGGGTAGTCACGAGAGAAGCGGCCCGCGTCTATCAGCGCAGCCTGCCCTGCATGAACTTCATAGGGGAACAGCAATAGCTGGCGCGTCTCCAGAGCAACGTACCGATCTATGTGCTTGCCGCTCAGGAGCGGTTTAAGCGGCGCAGACTCTAGCTCTACCTCCCTGTCCAACGCACGCGAGTAGGCAAACACAGTCCCGCTCGCCCCGTCACGGCGCTTTTCGAGAATGTACACATCGTCAGCGCTGGTTTGTAGGCCTGTGAATACATGCTCCGACAATGTACCCAAAGTATCCGATGCCCGGACGAGCTTTTCCATCAAGACTTTGGCATCGCCCACCGGTGGCGGCCAAACGCCGCCCTTGATAGCCGTCTGCGGCACATCAACGGTTGGCAGCGCGTCCAGCCCCGGCCCCGTCTCCGGCTGCACATCTGCGCTCACGGGCACATACTTCAGGCCGGACTTGGATGCGCCCTTCCGCAGGATGATGATGGCCGGGTAGGTGGTGGCCTCTGCAAATACCGTCTGCGCCGAGAGGTCAACGATGGCCTCCACCGTCGCCTCCCGCATCAACAACTCCTGAAGCTTCTTGCCGTACTGGGCCTTCAGGAACTTGCCGGAGGTGATGTACCCTAGTTTCCCGCCGGGTTTCACCAGACTCAAGCCGCGTTCGATGAACAACACGTACAAGTCGAACGACCCATACGCCGACTCATAGTGCCCACGGTAGTAGTCTGCCTCTTTCTGAAGCCCCTGGATACGTACATACGGCGGGTTGCCTATGACCACGTCAAACCCGCCCTTTGACGTAATCGCGGGGAACACCTCTCCCCAATCAAACGGGCGCAACTCAGGACCACCGGCTCCTATCAGGGAATTCCCTACGCGGATGTTTTCGTTGAGGATGAGCGGGAGCTTTGTTTGCCGTGAATCGGCAAAGGCTTGCATGGTCAGGTTCACCGCTGCTATCTCTGCCGCCTCCGGGTCCAGGTCAACACCAAAGAGGTGCTCTTTCAGGATGACCTGTGGGTAATCATACACGGGTTCGGGCAGTTGTTTGAGTTGCTCCAGGGTGTCAAACATCTTCAATTGTGTCGCCTGCGTGACAAGCCTGGCCTTCTCCTGCTCAATCGCCTCGTTCAATCGGCGATAGAAGTCAGCGAACACCTGATAGGCGTATATCAGGAAAGAGCCAGACCCACAAGCTGGGTCAAGGACGGTAAGGCCACGCGCCTTCTGAATAGCCATCAGGCCATATTGGGCTTGAAGCTCCTGAAGCGTTTTGCCGAGCGTGTTGTCCAAGATGTATTTCACTACCCAGGTCGGCGTGTAGTAAATCCCGTGGCCTTTGCGGACATCCTTTCGCTCCTCGTCAGTGATTTCGCCGTTGCGCAGCACCAGCTTCGTGCCCAGGTAGCTCTCATACGTGTTGCCGAGGATGTCAGAAGTAAACTTCCGGAACGAGATGGTAGCCATATCACGGATGACTTCCGCCAATGGTTCATTGGGCACCACGACCTGCTCGCAAATGTGCCCCTTTTGGAAGAGACTCGTGTTGTGCTTTTGGTCCATCATATGCGAGAGGTCGGCAAATGCCTTGGCGAGATGGTCGGGCCCTGCGTATGCTCCGCGGTTCTCGTAGTCCGCCAGCATGCTCTCTAACAGGTCGTGAGTGAGGAGCACTTCCTTGTCGTCGCCGTATCGAATCAATATCAGCCGGTCGAGAATGCGCTGAACCACGGCCATGAGGCCCGGAAAGTGGAATCCGCCATCTTTCTTCAGCACAGGATTGGCAAGGTTGTGTTGGTAGATGGCGTTGGCTAATAGCAGGCGCCAGCGCCGGAGCGCCTTCAAGAACTCCAGGTCAACGTCCTTTTTGCCAAGCTGGCTTTCCCACCAGGGTAGACTGCCTCGTTCCACCTCCTCTGGAGACAGACGCCAGAGGTCATCAAAACGTTCGACGTAGTCCTTGGGGTCATCGAAGGCCAGAATCAGGCGTTCCTGGTCTGCATTGAACACGTGCAGACGCTGGAAGTTGGTAAGAATTGCGTATGGGATATGTTTAGCCCGAGCGTACTTGAAGACCTGCCTCTCTTCGGGGGTTCGGTCGCCCTGCCGCTCCGCAGCCGCAGGGATTTTCCCTAACCTCTTCGCTTCCACGAACAGCGCGGGTTCGCCGCCAAGCTCCAGGGCCATGTCAACGTAGCCAGCGCCTCGGACGTAAGACTCCCTCTGGCATCTGGTCTTGTGGCGTGGGTCTTTCCCCCACATATCCCAGCCAAGGTGGTCAAATAGCCAGTCGATGTACTTCGCCCTTATGTCGGCTTCCGATTGGTCGCGATTGCTGTCCCACTGGAACTGCTGCTCCACAAGCTGCCGGATATGCTCTTTTCGGGCTTCTTTGTCCACAGGGCCCTCCTTCACGCCAGCCCCCGGTCCGAGCCGGGGGCCAGCCTCCTCAGGATGGCGTTGAGGCGCGGAAGCTGGCCGACAAGCTCGCCCGCCAGCGCCTTGCCCGCCCGCACCAGGAAGGCGCGCCCGTCCGGATGGCAGGCGGAGGCCAGCCGCAGGCACGCGGC
>JAUYDU010000299.1 GCA_030691665.1 Chloroflexota bacterium | reverse complement strand
ATCGGGGCCTCTCAGCCCGGCTTGTCCCGAGCTCCCGTACGGTGCTATTCAGTTGTCTACTACCAACTTAGCAGCGGCGAGTAGAAATGTCAATCGCGCTGGCGAGGGAGCGAGCTCACAACGGGTGCGGAAAGCGGATAGGTGAACCCCAGGCATCCTCAGGGGAATTCGACGGGCGGCAGACCGACCACCTTGCCAGACTCCTGAAACGAGTCGCGTAGCACCCCGCGCAGCTCATCCCGCAGGAGGCGGCACTTGACGCGATGCTCGATCACGAGGAACGCCACAAGGTGCTGAACGGTGATCCTCATCGTCGGAAAATGAAATCTCTTAAGTGCCTGCCCGTTGTGTGACGCGTTCACGTGGAGGTGTGCCTGTGGTCTATCGGGGTTGGCGGATCGATCCCTGCTGTAGTGGTACATGAAAACCTTCGCGCCCTCATCGTCAGGATCCGGCGAGACTGAGTGGGCATAGGAGTAACTATTGAGCTCGAGCCTATCTTCGATGATGAGGACGCGTTGCCGGAAGTGAAGCCAGGTGCCATCAAGTAGCTCGAGGGGCAGCAGCTTCTCGCGCTCGTAGCGCGCTATGGCATAGAATCCTCCGCCCCCCACTACTGAAAACGCCGTCAAGCGACTCCCGGAGATGGTTTTGTTGAAGAGGCGATTTAGGTGATCGACGTACCGGTACAGCAGATTGTACGCAGTGCAACCCTCACTGCCGAGGTTTGAGCAGCATTCCGATCTCGAGCGCGGCTACCTTGGCCGGCAATTTGCCCTGCCTAAAGCGCTTCTCGAACTCGCGTCCGCTCATGCCCAGCCGTTTCCTGGCCTCCCGATCGATCAGCGCATGCAACTGGTCCTCGGTCAGCTCTACAACAGCCGGCACATCCGCCTCTGTTGCCCGCCCCGCTACCGTAGATATGGTAGCCATCTTGGAACCCCTAGTCCTGGCTTGAACTGACTTAGCAGAACGGAGTGACTTTACCACGCGATCCCTGCCTTTATCAACCCCCGGACGCCCCCTCTCCATACCAATATGACGCGAGAAGGCCGCGTTCTGTTAACATCATAACATGGCTGCTGTAACCCTGCCATGCGTCGTAGGGGATCACCCGCAATCCGGATGGCGGTTGCAGGCAGCGCCAAGCCAAGGGCATGCGGCGCCGGCCCTACCCTTTCCACCATCTATAGAAGTGGTGCAGCGGCCCCGGCCCCTTCCCGACGGCGAAGGCGCGCTCCAGGGCGGCCGTCACATACTCCTTGGCCTGCGCCACCGCCTGCTCGACGCTGAGCCCCCGGGCCAGGCCGGCGGCGATGGCCGAAGCGAAGGTGCAGCCGCTGCCCCGCCCATGGCGCGTCGTCAGCCGCGGCGTCGAGAAGCGCCGGAACTCGCGGCCATCGTAGAGCAGGTCCACCGCCTCAGGCCCCGAGCCGTGGCCGCCGGTGATCACCACCGCCTTCGCTCCCAGGTCGGCGATCTCCCGCGCGGCCCGCTCCAGGTCGTCATCCGTTCGCAGGGGGCGACCCACCAGCGCCTCCGCCTCGGGGATGTTGGGCGTGGCCACGGCGCACAGGGGCAGCAGCTCCCCCTTCAGGGCCGCCAGGCCGTCCTCGCTCAATAGGCGATGGCCGCTCTTGGCCGCCAGCACGGGGTCGACCACCAGGTTGGGCAGGCGATGCTCCCGCACCTTCGCCGCCACCGTTCGGACGATGTCGGCGCTGGCCAGCATCCCTGTCTTGACGGCATCGACGCCGATGTCTCTGACCACGGCATCGATCTGGGCGGCCACCAGCTCCGGCGGCAGCTCGTGGATGGCGTGCACGCCCTGGCTGTCCTGGGCGGTGACGGCGGTGATGGCGCAGGTGCCGTAAACGCCCAGAGCGGCGAAGGTCTTCAGGTCGGCCTGGATGCCAGCGCCGCCGCTGGAATCGGAGCCAGCGATGGTCAGAACAGTCTTCATGGCCCCTCGCCGGCAACGTAGCAAACGACCCCACGGCCGTCAAGGAAGCGCTCGCCCGGCACTGGTTCATGATTGGTGGGTTTGTCCCTCCTAGGTTCACACACGACCCCAGCCTGAAGGCTGGGGCATGCGGAGGCGAATCGATGCCCCCGCCTTTAGGCGGGGGTCGAGAGCCAACCCGCCGACCGCGCCCGGTCATGTCGCCCCCCAAGCCAGACTTCAGGCTATAATTAGGGGACGAGAAAGGGGAAAGGAGCATCGACTGTGGTAGCCCGCATAGACATCTTGACCAGGGCCAAGGCAACTCTGGAAGACATCACCCACCGGTTGAGCGAGGTCGTCCGCCGCAGCGGCGTGGAGGAGGGCGTCTGCCACCTGTTCGTCCCCCATACCACGGCCGGCATCATCATCAACGAGAACGATGACCCCGAGGTGGGGCGGGACATCCTGGCCCGGCTGGAGGCCCTGGTGCCCAGCAAGGGCAACTACCACCACCTGGAGGGCAACGCCCCCGCCCATATCAAGGCCAGCCTGGTGGGAAGCTCCCAGACCGTGCCCATCGAGAAGGGGCGCCTGGTCCTGGGCCGCTGGCAGGGTGTCTTCCTGTGCGAGTTCGACGGGCCCCGCGAGAGGAGTGTGCTGGTGCAGGTGATGCCAGCCGCCGCCAGGCCCGGCCAACCCAGCGAGCGGGAGGCGGGCCAGCCCTAGTCCCCAGGCCTGCCTGCCGCCGGGCAGGAGGAAACGATGACCAGCCAAGAGCGTCTGGAGCAGGCGGTGGAGCAGGCGGCCCGCCTGGTGGTCGCCGCCGATCACGTGGTGGCCCTGGTGGGTGCCGGCCTCTCGGTGGAGAGCGGCATCCCGCCCTTCCGCGGCCCGGGCGGCCTGTGGACAAAGTACGGCGAGCCGGACATGCTGGGCTACGAGCGCTTCAGGGACGACCCCAAGAAGTGGTGGGAGGAGCGGATCAGCCGCTCGGGCGCAATGCAGGAGCTGATCGACGCCCTGGCCCAGGCCAAGCCCAACGCCGGCCACTACGCCCTGGCCGAGCTGGAGCGGATGGGCCAGCTTCAGCACATCATCACCCAGAATATCGACAACCTGCATCAGCAGGCGGGCAGCGTCGCCATCACCGAGATCCACGGCAATCGCCTGAAGCTGCGCTGCATCACCTGCAACGCTCGGTGGCCGCTCGACCAGTTCCCCATCGATGAGCTGCCCCCTAAGTGCCCCGAATGCGGCGGCCTGGTGAAGAGCGACACGGTGATGTTCGGCGAGCCCATCCCCCGCGACGCCCTCGACGAATGCATCAACCAGGCCCGCATGTGCGACTGCATGCTGCTGGTGGGCACCTCGGCGGTGGTCTACCCGGCGGCGGGCTTTCCCCAGGACGTGAAGATGAGCGGCGGCACACTCATCGAGGTCAACCCCGGTGAGACACCCCTAACTCCCTTCTGCGACGTCGTCCTGCGGGCGGCGGGCGGCACCTGCCTGCCACTGCTGGTGGAGCGCGTTCGCCAGCTTGCCGCTGCGTGATGGCGAAGGTATGATGGGCGACACCCGCCCCGATCGCGATCGGGGCAGGTCTCTGACACCGTCCATGTAAGGTAACCAGGAGGCATCTGTGGACTTTCGCTTCGCCCCCGAGGAAGAGGACTTCCGCGCCGAGGTGCGCGCCTTCCTCAAGCAGGAGCTGCCCGACGAGGGCGAGGAGCCCTTCGCGGAGGAGGGCACAGAGGAGCACTGGCAGTTCTCGCGCCAGTTCATCAAGAAGCTGGCCGCCCGCCGCTGGCTGGCCCTGGCCTGGCCGCCAGAGTACGGCGGCCTGGGCGCGCCCCACTGGCAGCAGCTCATCTATAACGAGGAGATGGCCTACCACCGTGCGCCCATCGGCCTCAACCAGATGGGCGTGCTGTGGGTGGGGCCATCGATCATGCTCTACGGCACGGAGGAGCAGAAGCGGCGCTACCTGCCGGCCATCTGCGCTGGCGACGACATCTGGTGCACCTTCTACACGGAGCCGGGGGCGGGCTCCGACCTGGCCGCCCTGCAAACGCGGGCCGAAGAGGACGGCGACGACTACGTCGTCAACGGCACCAAGATCTTCACCACCCTGGCCCATCGCTCTCAGTACGGCTGGCTGGCCGCCCGCACCGACCCCGCGGCCCCCAAGCACAAGGGTATCAGCACCTTCATCGTCGACATGAAGTCGCCGGGGATCACCGTCACCCCCCTTCTGAACCTGGCCGGCGTCCACGCCTTAAACCAGGTCTTCTTCGACAACGTCCGCATCCCCAAGGAGAACCTGGTGGGCGAGAAGAACCGCGGCTGGTACCAGGTGGCGGTGGCCCTGGACTTCGAGCGGTCGGGCGTGGCCCTGCCCGCCCACGCTCGCCGCAACCTGGAGGAGCTGCTGGCCTACGTGAAAGAGGCCCAGGAGGCGGGCCAGGCCGGCGGCGAGCTGAGCCTCGTCCGCCTCAAGCTGGCCGACCTGGCGGTGGAGATCGAGGTGGGGCGGGCTCTGGCCTATCGCATCGTCTCCCTCCAGAGCCGCGGCATCATCCCCAACTACGAGGCGTCGGCCTCCAAGCTCTACGGCACCGAGATGATGCAGCGCTTCTTCAACGCCGGCCTGCACATCCTGGGCCTGTACGGCCAGCTTCAGCGCGACTCCAGGTGGAGCCGCCTGCGCGGCCGCTGGGAGCGCGGCTATCTGGCCTCGCTGGGCGGCACCGTCGGCGGCGGCACCTCGGAGATCCAGCGGAACATCATCGCCATCCGCGGGCTGGGGCTGCCGAGGGGGTAGGAGCATGGGGCAGGGAACAAGGAACAAGACGCCGCATCGTCACCGGCTCATCTTTGGTGAGCCGGGCATTCTCGAACGCCCCGTAAACGGGGCGGCATCGGGAACAGAATTCATGCCCCCGCCTTCAGGCGGGGGTAGGGAACTCACCCGCCAGCCGTGAACCGATCACCCCCCAATCCTCCCCTTGTTCCTTGTTCCCTGTTCCTTGTTCCCTGTTCCTTGTTCCACTGGAGGTCCAAATGCCCCTACCACTAGAAGGCATCCGCGTTCTCGACCTGACCATCTGGCAGCAGGGGCCGATGGCCACCGCCATGCTGGCCGACATGGGCGCGGATGTGATCAAGATCGAGGGGCCGGACTCGCCTGACCCGGGCCGGGCGCTGGTGGCCCAGGCCTTCTACCCACGAGAGGGCCCCAATCCCTACTTCGAGACGCACAACCGCAACAAGCGGGGCATCGTCCTCGACCTCAAGTCGCAGCGGGGGAAAGAGGTCTTCTGCCGCCTGGTAGAGAGGGCGGACGTGGTGGTGCAGAACTTTCGCTTCGGCGTGGCAGAGCGGCTGGGCCTGGACTACGCCGCCCTCGCGGCCATCAACCCCGCCCTCATCTACGCCTCGGCCTCCGGCTTCGGCCTGAAGGGGCCCGACCGCGAGCTGCCGGCCCTGGACATCCTGGCCCAGGCTCGCGGCGGCATCATGAGCGTCACCGGCGAGCTCGAGGCGCCCCCCGGCCGCACGGTCAACGGCCTGGCCGACCAGGTGAGCGCCTTCCTGCTGGCCTACGGCATCGTGGTGGCCCTGTTCCACCGCCAGCGCAGCGGCGAGGGCCAGGTGGTGGATTCCTCTCTCCTGGGTGCCGCCATCGCCGCCCAGGCCTGGAATATCACCAGCTACCTTGCTGCCGGCTCCTACGCCGGCCAGCCGCTGCCCCGCATCTCCCGCAGGCTCACCAGCCCCCTCTGGAACCAGTATAAGGGCGGCGACGGCAAGTGGTTCGTCCTGGGCATGCCCCAGCTCGGCCGCTTCTGGCCGGTGTTCCGCCGGGCGATGCGGGAGGCCACCGGCGAGGAGCTGGAGCCGGAGAGGATGAGCATCGACTACCTGCGGCAGCACGCCACCGAGATGATGGCGCTCATCGCCCGCCTGGACGAGCTGTTCGCCCAGAAGCCGGCCGCCCAGTGGCGGGACCTCTTTCGCTCCCACGGGCTGCTGGTGGAGCTGGTGCAGGACTACCCAGAGGTGGGCCAGGACCCCCAGGCCCTGGCGAACGAGATGATCGTCACCTTTCAGCATCCGGCCCACGGCCCCATGCCTATGGTGGGGGTGGCCGTCAACCTCGGCAAGACGCCGGGGAGCATCCGCCAGCCTGCACCGGAGTTCGGTCAGCACACCGAGGAGGTGCTGCTGGAGTACGGCTTCACCTGGGAGGATATCGAAGGGTTGCGGCGAGAGGGCGCTGTCGGACCGCGGTCGGTGGAGGCTGGGGAGGGCTAGGTCTCCTGCTGGAGGGCCTTCCTCAGCTTCTGCAACGTGCGGCAGATGATGACCCGCACGTTGCTTTCGGTCAGCCCCATTATCTCGGCGATCTGCATATTGGTCAGCTCAGCGTCGAACTTGAGGGCGATGATGTCCTGCTCGCGCTGAGGGAACTTACGGACATGGCCCATCATCTTGGCCAGCTCCTCCCGCTCTAGAACGCCGTCGTCCGGGGCGCCATCGGCGGGCACGGAGTTCACCAGCTCGTAGTCGGCCCGTGCGCCGAAGCGGCTCTGGTGGCGGCAGTGGGAGGCGATGAGATTCCTGGCGATGGTGAACAGCCAGGTGCCGAAGGCTTCTTCGTGACGCAGGGTGTGGGCCTTGACGAAAGCCCTCTCGAAAACCTCTGATACTAGGTCTTCAGCCGTCTGAACGTTTCTTATTCGTCCGTAGATGAAGGCGAACACTCGGGGGAAGTATTGTCGGTAGCGCTCCGCGAAATCCTGGAAGGTGCGGTCACCGACCCCCACGAGCCCCGGCCGGCTAGAAGGCCCGTGTGCCTCCAGGGTCCTCAATATTGCCTCCCTGCTACCTTCTCATCACCGAATCCCGATCGTATTTCCTAGAACTCACTTTATAGAAGCCTGCCACTAGACACATCGCGGTTTTTGTGCATAATGTAACTACTTGGGTTAGGTTTCGAGAGTC
>JAUYDU010000213.1 GCA_030691665.1 Chloroflexota bacterium | reverse complement strand
GCGTGGTCGAGGGAGTCGCTGAGGGGGATGACGCCGTGCTTGCTGACGCGGCCGAAGGTGGGCTTGAGGCCGACGATGCCGCAGAGGGAGGCGGGGATGCGGATGGAGCCGCCAGTATCGGAGCCGAGAGAGCCGAGGCAGAGGGAGGCCGCGAGGGCGGCGCCAGAGCCGCCGCTGGAGCCGCCCGTGATCCGGTCGAGGGCCCAAGGGTTGTGGGTCGGGCCGAAGTGGGAGATGGCGGTGGTGCCTCCGAAGGCCCACTCGTGCATGTTGAGCTTGCCCAGCAGAACTGCGCCCGCCTCTCGCAGGCGGCGGACGCAGGTGGCGTCCTCGGCAGGAACATAGTCGGCCAGGATCCTGGAGGCGGCGGTGGTGCGGACGCCCTTCGTCTCGTAGAGGTCCTTGAGGGCGAAGGGGATGCCGTCCAGGGGGCCCAGCCGCTGGCCGCGGGCCAGGCGTGCCTCAGCCTGCTCGGCCTCCGCCAGCGCCTGCTCCGGGAGGAGGGTGATGAAGGCGTTGAGCTTGGGGTTCAGGGCCTCGATGCGCTCCAGGCAGGCGCGGGTGAGTTCGAGGGGCGAGAGCTGGCCGGCGGCGAAGGCGCGGGCGGCCTCGGCGATGGTGAGGGCGGCGAGCTGGTCACCCTTCGGCAGGCTCAGGGCAGGCTCTTTCATCTTGGGCTGACCTCCTGTTGGGCAAGCGGCTGGCCGTTCGGCAGGCTCACGGCAGGCCGAGTGGTATCTCCATATATCGCCTCCTTTGCCGTATTGTCAACCTGGCTTCGTGCTGTACACTGGGGGCGAAAGGTAGGGTAGTTGCCGTGGTGGACTTCGGCAGCGTCAGCAGCATCGAGGCCGAGGCCGTAGGCGTCCCCGGCCAGCGAACTTTCCGCCTGCGCCTGCGCAGCGGCGAGCGAACGGCATCTCTGTGGCTGGAGAAGGAGCAGCTCCAGGCGCTGGCCCTGGCTCTGATGCGCCTGCTGGTGCGACTGGGCAGGACGGAAGAGTTCCCTTCCCAGCCAGAGGCTGGTCCGCCTCCGGCGGAGGCGGGCTCAGGGCAGGCTCCTTCGGCAGGCTCAGGGCAGGCTCCTTCGGCAGAGGCTGCTCTTTCTGCTCTCCCTCCCTTCCCTGAGCAACCTTCGCTGGATATCAAGGTCGGCCGTCTGGGCCTGGGTTACGATCAGGCGAGGGAGAACGTGGTTCTATTCGCCTACGATATCGAAGAGGAGGGGGAGGAAGCAGAGGCGGCCCTGGCCTGTCGAGCCAGCCTCCAGCAGTGCCACGACCTGATAGCGATGATCGAAGCGGTGGTGGCGGCGGGCCGCCCCCTATGCCGGCTCTGCCTCTGTCCCATCGACCCGGAGGGTCACGTCTGCGCCCGCTCCAACGGCCATCGGCCGAAGCGAGACCTGGAGATGCTGCGGTAGGGGAAAGAGAACGGGACATGAGCGGCGCGTCCGACGAGCCAAAGCGGAAACCATCACCTGACCCGCGCATGTTCTGGCGGAACCTGCGGGCGCCGATTCCCCTGGGGCAAAAGCTGAGGCTCATCCTGAGGAACAACTGGCTGAAGCTGAGGCTGCGCCAGTCCTGCTGCGGCAACCTGGGCCAGCCGGGGTGCTGAGCGGGCGCCGAGGAGCCTGGTCAGGCTCAGGAAGGGTAGAAGCGCCTGCGGCGCGGAACCAAGAACCGAGAACCCAGAACCGGGGGCGGGAGGAACTCACAGCGGATGGGGAGCGGACAAACGGAGGGGGCTGAGCAGGTTCGGCACGGCTTGTTCCGGATGGGCGAAAGTTCTTGGAAGTTGGGGTGTCAAAAGGGTTGACAAAGCGTGGATAAGGTGTAAAGTGTAGGCGTCCTTGGGGGGCGGAGGAGCGGCATGTCGCGGGCAAGGCGTGCCTCGGCGAAATTAGATTTGACGCCAGCGTAGGCTGACCGAAACAGGTCAGCCTTCTCTTTTGCCCTGTGAGAGCAAACGAGAAGAGGCCCCGGGCGGTAAGCACCGCCTAGGGCCAGGAGCTAAGGAGTGCGGGCACACACCCTAGCCATTTCTATTGTAGGGAAACGACGGTGGCGGTTGCAAGGGGGATGCAAGAGAGAGGGCGGTGATGCGCCATGAACTGTTCAGCCTTGGCCGGGTGGATGGGCCCTGAGCTTTGACCCAGGATCTGTTCGAATCCGGCGGCAATAGTGTCGCAGCGGACACGCCCTATGGTGGTGCTGGCGCCAGGAGGAGGTGATGGGGAAGGAGTAAGGAGGATTAGGGAGTAAGAAGCGCGATTCGTTTCGTGAAGGAGGCTCCAATGAAGATCGCAAGCAAGCTGGTACTGGCCATCGCCCTGATGGTGCCGCTGTTGGTCGGCGGGTTCTCGGCCAGGGCGGCCAGCGAGCCAGAAATAGAGGCCGCCATAGAGAACGGTCTGGCGTGGCTGGCAGCGCAGCAGGCCCCCGACGGCTGCTGGTACGGCCCATATGGACTGGCGGGACCTACTGGCATGGCCGTCTGGAAGTTCGCAGAACGGCCGTACGAGCAGGATCCGCCGCTTGACCCGTTTGACCCTGCTTATGAGTACAACGCGCAAGTGCAGGACGGCCTGGACTGCATATTCGCCATGGTGCAGGAAAGCGGCGGCCTCGTGTGGCTGCCCAGCATGCCCGTGTACGAAACCGGGATAAACATGATCGCCCTATCCGAAACCCGAGCGCCTACGAGGACGGTATCCGTTCCGGGTAGCCCCGTCGACGGCTGGACCTACCAGCAGGTGCTGGGAGGGATGCTGGACTGGATGGAAGACGCCCAGAACGACGGCGGCTGCGAAATCGGCGGCTGGGGGTACTCGGCGAACGACATCGGCTGGTCTGACCAGTCCAACAGCGGCTACGCCACCATGGGGATCGGGTTTGCCATCCATCCCGCGTTCGGCTTCGGGCTGACGGTGGACCCCAACGTTCTGGCGAAGCTGGAGACCTACATTGATAACGTCCAGCACCCTGTGAGCGGTGGTTCGGGCTACTTCCTTGGGGGCCCGCCGCCCTGCGGGTCGGATATGGGCAACATACTAAGGACAGGGAACCTTCTGTACGAGATGGCCCTGGTGGGAAGACCTGTAGGTGACTCGACCGCGCAGGCCGCGGTTGCCTTCATCGAGGCGAACTGGAACGCTGCCTGCCAGCCCGGCTGGCAGGGCGACTACCAGGCGACGTTCACCATGAGCAAAGGTCTCCAGGCCTACGGTGATGCCTTAGACACGCTTCCTGTGGTCGGCGACTGGCTTGACCAGACGTCAACCTACCTAGTGAGCCATCAGAACCCGGATGGGTCTTGGGGACCGGGATGCGGTCACGGTGCAGGCGATCTCTTGCTGGAAACGTCCTGGGCGCTGCTGAGCCTGGAACCCATCCCTCCGCCCCCTGTCCCGGTGGAGATCGACATCAAGCCCGGCAGCGACCCCAACTCCATCAAGCTGTCCAACAAGGGCGTTATTCCCGTGGCGATCCTGGGTTCGGCCAGCTTTGACGTCACAAACGTGGACTACTCGACCGTGGTGTTCGCGGGCGATGCGACCGAGGCCCACAACACCGTCCACTACCAGGACGTGAACGGCGACACCCATCTGGACGCCGTTCTCCACTACGAGACGCGGCAGACCAATATCCAGATGGGGGATACCGAAGCGTGCCTGGATGGTGAAACCGTCGACGGTCTGAGCTTCCATGCCTGCGACTCAGTGAGGACGCTGGACTCGTAGTCGTGTAGCCATCCGAAGAACGCCACGTCCGCCAAGACGAGGGAGGGGCCAGGCGTGAGGCCTGGCCCCTCCAGGGAGCCAACGCTGGGGGCCGATCTCTTGACATGTTTCCTCGTGTGGACGGTAGCAGCGAAGCCGGCCGCAGGCGGGCTCCACCTACGACCTGCATGCAGGGGCCCTGGGGAGAAACTCCTCAGGACCTCGTCATCTCCCAGCCGGCGTTGGTCGCGCGGCGGGCTAAGCCAGGACGAGGCGTCGGAAGCTCTCGGCGTAGGTGTAGGGGCTGCCTTCCGCCTGCCACTTGGCCATCCCCGGGATGAATTCCTCCAGGGGGAACTGGCGGAGCTGGCTGTCGTGGATGCGCAGGGCCTCGATCTTATCCTGGAGGACGGTCTCGATGTCCAGCCAGTGGTTGGGATCGCGAGTGGCGCCCAGCCAGATCTCCTGCACCTTGTGGGGCTCCAGGCCCTCCTCCAAGAGCTCGGGGAAGGTAAGGCGATCGCGGGCGGCCGGGAAGACGGCGTCCACGGCGGCGTCGCCGGCGGCGCGGTGGTCGGGGTGGTTGGGGTAGTTGTCAGTGATGAAGCGGTTGGTGGGGTCGAAGGTGATGACGATGGACGGCTGGTAGCGGCGGACCGCGCGCACCAGGTCGCGGCGCAGGGCCAGGGTTGGCTCGAGCATGCTGTCCTCGTAGCCCAGGAACACCACCTCGCTGACGCCCAGGCGGTGGGCGGCCCGGCGCTCCTCGTCCTCGCGGATGCGCCTCAGCTCTTCGCTGGTCATCTGGGGGTCGTCGCTGCCCTTGTCGCCGCTGGTGGCGATGACGTAGACGACGCTGGCACCGTCGCGGGCCCAGGTGGCGACCGTGCCGCCGGCCAGGAACTCGGCGTCGTCGGGGTGGGCGACGATGACCATTACCTTGTCTGGGTTCATGGAAACCAACGTTTGGAACAACTAGAAAGTCGACGCGCCGAGACGCGCCTCGTTCCATCTTAGCAGAAGGGGAGCAGTTTTGCCCGACGGTGGGCAGGGCTGGGGCCCTGCCCTACCTGGCCCTACCTGGTGTCGATGCGCTGGAGGAGCTCCCAGAGGAAGGCCTGAGTGCGGGCCAGGACGTCGGCGTCGACGTGCTCGAAGACGTCGTCCGGGCGGTGCCAGTAGGGGAGGACGCCGTCGGGCCGCAGGTTGACGAAGGTCAGGCTGGGCAGGCCGTTCTTGATGCCGATGGCGCCCTCGGTGAAGCCCAGGGACATCACCTTGGCGTAGGCGCCCAGCTCGGGCCGCTGGGCGGCGATCTGGCCGGCCAGGGCCAGGAGACCTGGGTCGGAGCGGTAGGCCCGGGTCATGCCCTCGCGGGTGATGTAGCAGGGGCCGGAGCCGGGGCCGCCCACGCTGTCCAGGGTGATGAAGCGGGCGTCGCGGAGCTCCTGTAGGTGCTCGCGGATGAAGGCGGCGGCGCCGTAGCAGCCGACCTCCTCGCAGCCGCTGCAAAGCGCCCAGACCTCGGTGTTGGCCAGCGGCTCCCTCTGGAGCTGCTCGGCGAGGGCGAGGACGAGGGCGGCGCCGGTAGCGTTGTCGTTGGCCCCTGCCGTGTAGGGGCTGGTGTCCGGCTGGAAGGTCACCAAGAGGGCGAGAATGAGGACCGCCGCCGGAGCGAGGGAGACCCAGTAGATCACATCGCTGCCGGTGATCGACCCCACGAGGAAAAGGAGCGCGAGGGCAGCGATGCTGGCG
>JAUYDU010000156.1 GCA_030691665.1 Chloroflexota bacterium | reverse complement strand
CTTCTGATGACGGTGAGGGGTGGCTGCCTTGGTGCGCCTGCTGCGTGAGTTCCTGGGGGTTGGCCGGGCCGTAGTGGCGGTGACGCTGGGCTCGTTCCGGCACAACCTGGGTCTGGCGGCTCTGTCGGTGGCGCTGGCCTTCGGCGTCTGGCTGGTCATCACCGATACCGAGCATCCGACCCGGGTGGGTGTTCTGCCGCTGGACATCTCGGTGCTGCCGGTGAACGTCCCCGAGGGCCTGACGGTGACCGAGCCGCTGGGTGACGTGCGCCTGCGCATAGAAGCCGCCGATGATGTGTGGGATCGCCTCATCGTCGAGGACTTCAAGGCCACCGTCAATCTGGCTGGGGCGCAGGTGGGAAGTCAAGGCATGGAGGTACGGATTGAGGTGCTGGGCGAGCGCAGCCACCTGCGGGTGATTGAGGCGATACCGGCCAGTGTGTCGGTGGAGCTCAAGCCCCGGGTGAGCCTTTTGGTGTCAGTGGTGGTGGAGGTGGCGGGGAGTCCTCCCACGGGGTACGAGCCATCTTCACCCAGTGCCACTCCTGACCGGGTGGCCGTGTCGGGGCCCGAGGACCTGGTGAGTCGGGTGGCGGCGGTGGTGGCCACCGTCGATCTGTCGGGCGCGGTGGCTGACGTGCGCCAGTCCTATCCCTTGGTTCCCCGAGACGATAGGGGCTTCATTGTGGAGGGAGTGAGCCTGGAGCCGACCACGGTCGACGTGGAGATAACGGTGGAGCAGAAGCGATTCGATCGCGTGGTGGCGGTGAGTCCTTCCCTGCGGGGCAGCGCCGCCGCTGGCTACAACGTGACAGCGGTGGAGGTAGACCCAGCCAGCGTGACCCTGTTGGGCCCTCTGGAGCTGCTGGACACGAGTGTGGTGCTGACGGATACGATCGACATCACCGGCGCCAGCGGCGACGTGGCCCGGACCGTCTCTCTGAGCCTGCCCTCGGGCGTGAGCATCAGCGGGCCCGCCACCGTCTCGGTGCGGGTGCGGATCGCTCCCGGCCAGGGCGAGGCTACCTTCGGCGTCGCGCCCCAGTGGACGGGGCTGGGCAGCCGTCTGCGCGTGGTGAGCACCACTCCGCTGGTAGAGGTGCGGCTAGAGGGTGATCTACCGACGCTGAGAAGCGTCTCGCCGGACCAGGTCAAGGTGTCTGTGAGCCTCGCCGACCTGGGCGCTGGCACCCATCGGCTGGAGCCACAGGTGCAGGCGCCTGCTGGATTGAAGGTGGCCGACGTATCGCCCACCTCCGTGGAGGTGATCCTGGAGGCGGCCCCATGAGGAAGGCCAGTCCTCTGACCGAGGAGTCGCCTCAAGAGAAGACGCCTGCGGCCTCGCCGAAGCCGCTGGTGGCCATCGTTGGCCGCCCCAACGTCGGCAAGTCGGCCCTGTTCAACAGGCTTATCGGTTTCCGTAAAGCTCTGGTGGAGGACATGCCCGGCACCACCCGCGACCGCCTCTACGCCGATGTGGAGTGGGGGGAGCAAACCTTCGCTCTGGTGGATACGGGTGGCCTGGAGCCCACGGGCGACGAAGGCTACGCCCCCCTGGTGCGGCGACAGGTGGAGCTGGCTCTCGCCGAAGCCGATGTCATCGTCTTCGTCGTAGATGGCCGTGACGGCATCACCTCCACCGACCTGGAGATCGCCGACCTCCTGCGGCGAGGGCGCAAGCCGGTCATCCTGGCCGCCAACAAGGCGGACAATGAAGAACGGCGAGAGGCGGCAGTTCAGTTCTACGAGCTAGCCCTGGGCGATCCCATCCCTGTCAGCGCCTTTCATGGCCTGGGCCTGGCGGAGCTGATGGACCAGCTTGTTGCCTTGCTCCCCGGCGCGATGGCGGTGGAGCCGATGGCCATCGGGGCTCTCCGCCTGGCCATTGTCGGCCGGCCGAACGTGGGGAAGTCCATGCTCCTAAATGCTATCCTGGGCCAGGAGCGGGTGATCGTCAGCGAGGAGCCGGGAACCACCCGCGACGCTATAGACACTCCCTTCCACTACCAGGACCAGGAGCTGGTGCTCATCGACACGGCGGGCATCCGTCGGCGTGGCCGCATTCAGGGAGGGCTGGAGAAGCACAGCGTCCTGCGCGCCCAGGACGCTATCGACAGGGGTGACGTGGCCCTACTGGTCACCGATGCCCGCGATGGCATCACTGCCCAGGACACCCACATCGCCGGCTACGTGGCCGAGGCCGCCAAGGGCCTGGTGGTGGCGATCAACAAGTGGGATCTCATGCCCGCCGACGAGGAGACGCGCAAGGCCTTCGCCAAGGCCGCCCAGGCCCGTCTCCGCTTCGCACCTTGGGCTCCCCTGCGCTTCGTCTCCGCCAAGGAAGGCACTGGCATCGAGGGGCTGTTGGCGACAGCCCTGGCGGCAGGGGCGGCGCGAGAGCGGCGGGTGCCCACCGCCGAGCTAAACGTCGCTATGCGGAAGGCCGTGGCTGCTCACAGCCCCCCCTCCGTCCAGGGACGACGGCTGAAGCTTCTGTACGTAACCCAGGCTCAGACAAGGCCGCCCACGTTCGTCTTCTTTGTCAATAACGCTTCCCTCCTCCATTTTTCCTACCGACGCTACTTGGAGAACTGTATTCGCAGGACTTTCGGCTTTCAGGGGACGGCCCTAAAATTGGTCTTCAGGAGCCGTGTCGAGGAGTAGGGCATGGTCTGGCAATACGTTCTGGTGGCAGCAGTGAGCTACCTGATGGGAGCGATTCCCACCGGCTGGTTGGTGACCAAGCTGGGTCGCGGTGTGGACATTCGCGACTACGGCAGCGGGGCGACTGGCGGCACCAACGTCATGCGTCTCATGGGATTTCGGGGGTTCTTGATCGTTGCGGTGGCCGACGTCCTGAAGGCCTATATCCCAGTCCTCAGCACCTACTACATCTTTGAGCCGTTTGAAGGGGTCAACACAGCCCACAATCTCCAGGCGGTGGCGGGCGTGGCAGCTATCGTCGGCCACGACTGGCCGATATACATTGGGTTCAGAGGCGGGAAAGGTGTAGCCGCCACCTACGGAGCGTTCGCCGCCATGCTCTTCTTCCCGTTGACCGTCCCTGGTCTGCTGGCAGTAGCGGTGGTGATCGTCCTTGCCTTTCGCTACATGTCGCTGATGTCCGTGACTACCGTCCCTTTGGGGGCGGCTGCGTTCCTGGGTCTGGCGTTGGCTGGGGAGGTGCCCTATGCCTTCGCCGTCTTTGGCGGCGTAGCGTCGCTGCTGGTGGTGTTCCAGCACCGGGAGAACATCCGGCGGCTGCTGACCGGCACCGAGCCCAAGGTGGGCCGGGGGGGAGAGCGAAGGGCGCAGGGATCGCAGCAAGGGTTGTAGCCGGTTCGTGGAGCGTAGCAGCAGATGGCGTCGTTGCGAGAGTATCTGGTGGAGCTAGGGGATACTGGTCGGCCCCTGAAGGCGACCAAGTTGCTCCGACTTTCCCACCTGACGGATGAGCAACGGGGGGAGTTTCTGGATTTCTGGCCGCAGATCGAAGCCAAGCGGCGGGGCCAGGTGGTGCATCAGCTTGTGGACTTGACCGAAGACAACGTAGATCTGAACTTCGATGCCATCTTCCTGGCCTGCCTTTCCGACGCCGACCCGGGGGTGAGAGCGGGGGCCATTCGCGGCCTGTGGGAGTACGATCAGCGCGACCTTATTGAGCCGCTCATCACCCTGCTGCGAACGGATGGCGACGTAGATGTCAGAGCGGAGGCGGCTCTGGCTCTGGGCTGCTTTGTTCTCCAATGGGAGTTTGGCTCCCTGCGCGACTGCTACTTTCGCCAGGTCGAGCAGGCTCTGCGGCGGGCGATCGCCGACGACGGCGAGGAGCTGGAGATACGGGCCAGAGCCCTGGAAGCGATCGGTGCCTGTAGCCTGCCCTGGGTTCGCCAGGCCATCGATGAGGCCTACCGGAGCGACAGCCATCGCCTCAGGGTAAGCGCCATCCACGCCATGGGGCGTAACTGCGACCTCTCCTGGCTGCCCACGCTCTTCCAGGAGCTCAACAACGGCGATCCCGAAATTCGCTACGAGGCTGCCCTCTCCTGCGGCTCGCTGGCCGAGGAGGTGGCAGTTCCTCACCTGGCGCCCCTTATCGAGGATGAGGATGCCGAGGTGCGGGCAGTCACCATCGCCGCCCTGGGGGAGATCGGCGGCCGCGAGGCCAAGACTCTCCTTCTGCGCTATCTGGATCATCCCTCCCAGAGCGTGCGAGAGGCGGTGCGGGAAGCCCTCTCCCTGGTGGACTTCGACGAAGACGCGCTTTCTTCCGGGTTTCACCAGTAGATGGCCAAGCCTGCGTCGTCCAGGAAGCTGCCGATAGAGCGAGCCGTCTCGGCCGGGGGCGTGGTCTATAGGCGGGGGCCAGCCGGCATCGAGGTGGTGCTGTGCGGTCGCACCGCCGATAGCGTATGGGGCCTTCCCAAGGGGACGCCCGACGCCGACGAAAGTCTTGGGGAGGCGGCCGTACGCGAGGTGAGCGAGGAAACGGGCCTCGAGGTGGCCATCGAAGGCAAGGTCGGCATCATCGAGTACTGGTTCGCCCGCGAGGGGATTCGCTATCACAAGTTCGTCCACTACTATCTGATGGTTGCCGTCGGCGGCAGTGTCGAGAACCACGATTGGGAGTACGATAGGGTGAACTGGTTCCCCGCGGAGGAGGCCTACAAGAGCTTGAGCTATCGGAACGAGGTGGAGGTGGTGAGGAAGGCCGTGGCCATGATCGAAGGCGGAGAGGAGCCATCGTGAATGTCGCTCAGGTGGGTAGCCGCCTGGCCGTGCCCGACGACGTGGCCGCTCGTGGCCGCCGAGTGATCCTGCGGCGCAAGCGCCTCTCCGACGCGGCCAACGACTATTCCTGGCGCAGCGACGAGGAGCTGGCCCGCTTCGACGCGGTGCCGCCTCTGCGCACCTCCCTGGGGGACTTCACAGTCTCCTTGCTGGCTCAGTTGCGCCATCCCGATCCCAACCGCTGTTCCTATGCCATCGAGGATGAGGGCGGCCAGCACATCGGCAACGTCATGTACTACAACCTGAGGGAGGTGCCGGGCGAGGCCGAGCTGGGGGTCACCATTGGCGACCGTCGCTACTGGGGCCAGGGCTACGGCAG
>JAUYDU010000118.1 GCA_030691665.1 Chloroflexota bacterium | reverse complement strand
GATGGCTACTGAGCAGGAGATTAAGGAGTTCGTGAAGCAGAGGTACGGCGAAGTGGCCCGCCAGGCCAGCGAGCAGGCGGCCACGAGCTGCTGCGGGGCCGACGCTGGGCCGAAGGACGCCATCAGCGACAGGATCTACACGCCGGAGGAGCTGGGGGAGGTGCCTCTGGAGGCGGCCCTGGCCTCGGCGGGCTGCGGCAACCCGGTGTTCCTGGCCGAGCTGCACCCGGGGGAGGTCGTCCTCGACCTGGGCAGCGGCGGCGGCATCGACGTTCTGCTATCGGCCAGGCGGGTCGGGCCCACGGGCAAGGCCTACGGTCTGGACATGACGGACGAGATGCTGGAGCTGGCCCGCCAGAACCAGGCGAAGGCGGGCATCGAGAACGTCGAGTTCCTCAAAGGGGAGATGGAGGACATCCCTCTGCCGGACAACTCGGTGGACGTGATCATCAGCAACTGCGTGGTGAACCTATCGCCCAACAAGGACGCCGTCCTGAGCGAGGCCTATCGGGTGCTCAAGCCGGGCGGCCGCGTCGCCATCTCCGACATCGTGACGGTAGGGGAGTTGCCGGAGGCCGTGCGCCAGAACCTGAACGCCTGGGCGAGCTGCCTGGCCGGCGCCCTAGAGCAGAAGGAGTACGTCGGGAAGCTGACGGCCGCCGGGTTCCAGGACGCGGCTGTCGAGGTGTACCGCAGCTTCACCGCCGAGGGGCCCAAGGAGGGCGGCGACCCCGATCCGACGCCCGGATCGGGCTACGTCGCCAGCGCCTACATCCGGGCGCAGAAGCCCGTCCCGAGCACGTCCGGGCGCTGCTGCTAGGCGTCTGCCTGCTAGCCGCCGCCCAGGTGGCCCAGCCTCTCGGAGAAAGTGAGGCCGCTCTCCAGGCGCTGGGCCATCTGGGCCACCCTGCGGCCCAGCTCGCGCGCCTGCTGGCGGTCGTCCTCGCTGACCTGGCCGTGGGCGGTGGCGCCGTAGTAGGAGCCGGAGAGGCGCATCCGCTCGCTCCAGGGGAGGCCCACCACGATCAGGCCGTGGGCCAGGAGCAGGTGGAGAAGCTGGAGGAGGGTGGCCTCGCTGCCGCCGGAGGGCGACCAGCCGGCGGTGAAGGCGGCGCCCACCTTGCCGGCCAGGGCGCCGCTCTCCCACAGGTCGCTGTGATCGAACCAGTCCTTCAGCTTGCCGGTGACGCCGCTCCAGTTGGGGGAGCCGAGGATGATGGCATCGGCCTGCGCCAGCTCGGGCGGCGTGGCCTCGTCCAGGGGGCGGTAGGCGAGGTCGGCGCCGGCGACGCTGCGGACGCCCTCGGCGATGGCCTGGGCCAGCTCTTCGGTGAGGCCGCCGCGGCTGTCGAAGAGGAGAAGGACCTTCATGGCAGGAGAGGCGACTCCTTGCAGATCAGGCGAGACGTGGCGGTGCCCTCGGGGCCGTTCTAGTCGCCCAGGAGGGTCTGGTAGCCCAGGGCGATGATCTCTTCGGCGTACTCGGAGCGCCAGCCGGGGTTGGGGATGGGCAGGGCGCGCTCGCGGAACCAGCGGTGGAACTTCAGGTACTGCTCCTCCAGATAGCGGCGCCAGGTGTCCTCCTGGGCGAAGATCTGCGGGTCGAGCTCCTCCAGGCGCTTGTCCATGTCCTGGGGGTCGACGTCCAGGTCCTCTCGCCAGTAGTCGGCCAGGTAGTCCAGGCTCTCCTCCAGATTGCGGCGGCACTCGTCCAGGAGGGCGGCCATCATCCCTTCCTGGCCGACCTTGTGCCCGCGCAGGCGCAGCTCGGCAGCGCAGGCGTCGCAGACGACCACCAGCTTGCGGGCATCGCACTCCTCGCGGGGGTTGCAGCCCTGGCAGAGGGGGGAGAAGGGAGTGGCGGCAGGGGAGCGCGAGTAGCCGACCAGCACCTCCTCCACCAGGGTGCCGCAGCGGAGGCCGGAGACCTTGCTGGCGAGAATCTCGTCGATGGCCTTTTGCCAGTCGATCTGCATGAGAGAGACCTTTCGCTTTCCATCATAGTGCGTCTGTTCTGCGTGTCAACCGCCTTCCTTCGACAAGCCCATCGGCAAGTTCAGGACAGGCTCAGGATGCATCCAGGGCTAGGGTGCACCAGCCGGCCTGGCCGGGCGCTTCCTCGACGCCCACGGTGATCCGTCGCAGGTTCGGGCGGTCGGGCAGGGCCTCGGCCAGGCGGCGGCAGAACCACTCGGCCAGGCGCTCGGCGGTGGAATTGTCCAGGGGCAGCTCGCAGACGTCGCTCTTGGGGATGACATAACGTCGTTCACCGCAGGCGATCTGCCAGGCGTCGCCCTGGTCGGTGAGGGCGAGCAGGGGATTGTCGCGGGGCAGGAGGAAGCGGTGGTCCAGCTTTTGGCACAGGGCAGCGGCGATCGCCTTGAGCTCGCCGAAGTCCAACACCCAGGCATCCTGTGTCAGGTCGCCCTCGACTTCGACGCAGACATCGTAGTTGTGGCCGTGCAGGGGCTCGGCCTGGCCGCTGAACGTGGTGAAATGGGCGGCGGAGAAGCGAAGGGTGTTGCGCTCGACGGTGACCTTGTACGTCATGGCGGTTCCAGGGAATCGATCATACCCTGTAGGGGCGACGTTGTGCCACCGCCCCTGGTGGAGGCCCGCCATAGGCGGGCGGGCAGGGAGGGAGGGGGCGAAATCGAGGGGCCGAGATGATCCCACTATAAGCCTTATGTAAACTATTACCTCGGCCGTGGTCGACATAAGCGGGCGAGAGGGGTAGTCAGATTGCCAACCCTTTGGGGCCGATGTTACACTACAGCCATATCGACGTGGCATTTTGGCCGGACTTGAGGGCGCAAACGTCGTTTGGTGAGGGGATG
>JAUYDU010000108.1 GCA_030691665.1 Chloroflexota bacterium | reverse complement strand
TTAGCGTAAACTGGCCCCTGGCCGAAGGAAGGCACGTCTTCCAGGCGATCGCCTACGACGGCCAAGGCAACGAAGCGATCAGCCAACCGGTCGAAGTAACCATTCTGCCGTAAAGGGGGCGATGAACATGAGGACGCTGTTCATCTCGCGAGGACGTCGGTTCTGGCTTTCCCTCGCTGTAGCGGCCATCGTAGCCCTGGGGGTGGCCGCTCTGGGCTATTCTGCCTTCCTGTGGGCCGGCGGGGAGGAGAAGAAAGAAGGCACAGTGCTCCAGATGGGCCCGCTGGGGGAGGAAGTGTCCCGCATGAGCCCCGTCACCATCCAGATAGGGGGGCGAGTGGACCGCGACCTCCTGCGGCGGAACCTGAGCCTATCGCCAGCGGTGAGCGGCTCGGCCACCTGGAAGGGGGACGCCCTGGTGTTCGAGCCACAGTGGCCGGGATACGCGCGCGGGACGACGTACGCGGTCAGCCTGGCCACCCCCATCGCCGCCAAGAGCGGGCTGCGGGAGCCTGTATCGTTCAGCTTCACCGTCGAGGGCAAGCTGGCGGTGGAGATGGTCGTCCCGGACAGAGACAGCGTGGAGATCGCCCTGGATAGCGCCGTGCTGATGCAGTTCAACCGGCCGGTGGCGCCCTTGACGGTGCTGGAGGAGGAATCGCCCCAGGGTGACATCCTGCGCTTCGAGCCATCGGTGACAGGCAGGGGCAAGTGGCTGACCTCCACCATCTACGTCTTCCGGCCCGATTCGGGTCTCCAGCCCGCCACCCAGTATCGAGCCACCGTCCCGGCAGGCGTGAGCGACACCGTGGGCGGCTCGCTGGAGGAAGACTACATCTGGTCGTTCACTACTGTCTCGCCAGCGGTGGCCAAGGTGTTCCCCGAGCAGAACAGCCAGTACGTGGGGCCGTTCGAGGCGATCAAGGTCACCTTCAATCAGGCCATGGACAAGGCGTCCGCCGAGGCCCGCTTCTCGCTGGCAGCGGCGACGGGCGCGGCGGTGGCGGGCAGTTTCTCCTGGCCCGACGACGAGACGCTGGTCTTCCAGCCCAGCCAGCCCCTCCAGCTCACGACTCGCTATCAGGCGACGGTGGCCGCCGGCGCCGCCGCCGCTGGCAGGCCGGAGGCCACGACCAGCGAGGACTTCTCGTGGGGCTTCACCAGCGTGGGTGTGCCCCGCATCCTGAGCACCACCCCGCCGAACGGGGCCAGCCAGACCAGTGTTGGCAACGTGGAGATCGCTTTCAGTAACCCCATGGACGAGGAGTCGGTGGAGGAGAGCATCGTCATCTCCCCGCCGCCCGAGGAGGGCCAAACCTACACCTACTGGAGCCCCTCGGACGCCTTCGGGATGCCAAGAGCTCCAGTAGGCGGCCCCTCGGATGCCTCAGGGATACGCCTGATCCTGTACTTCCCCATGGACTACTCGACCACCTACACGGTGACCATCCCCGCCGGCAGCAAGGACCGCTACGGACAGAGCTTGGCGCAGGACTTCGTCCTCACCTTCACCACGGCGCGGCGGCCGCCCGGCGTGGCGATCAACAAGGCGGGCGAGGTCGGCACGTTCGACGCCTATGGCAAGCCCCAACTGGTGGTCCGCTCCTGGAACGTGTCAAGGCTGGACTTCGCCCTGTACACGCTGGAGAGGCAGAAGGTCATGGATCTGGCGTCCGACTGGAAGCGCTTCCACGACTTCGCACCCCCGGCGAGCTCGCTGGTGCGAGAGTGGTCGGCGGAGATCCCCAACCCTCCCCTCAACGAGACCGTCCTGACCAGCAGCGATCTGGTCACGGGGGACGGCAGCCGTCTCCAGCCAGGCTACTACTTCGCCAGGGTGAGGGCCGCGGGGGCCAGCGAGGACGACCGCCTGATGCTGGTGGTGACCAAGACGCACCTGCTGGTGAAGCGAGCGGGCCCGCAGGTTATGGTGTGGGCGGTGGACATGGCCTCGGGCCAGCCCCTGAGCGACCTGTCGATCACTGTCTACACCCAGGGTGGCTCTCGCCTGACCAGCGGCAGCACCGACGGCGAGGGCGTGTTCGTTGGCTCCCTGCCGACGACGCTGGAGCGGTGGGAGCCTGTGTTTGTGGCCGCCGAACGGCCCGAGGACGCCAGCCTGGCCTCCACCGCGTGGACGTATGGCATCGACCCCTGGGAGTTCGAGCTGCAAGTGGACTACTCCGACCGCCCGTATGTCGGCCACATCTACACCGACCGGCCGATCTACCGGCCAGACCAGACGGTCTACTACAAAGGCATCCTGCGCCTGGACGACGACGCCAGCTACAGCCTGCCCCCGCCAGACGCCAGCGGCACGATTACCATCCTGGACAGCATGGGCAGGCAGGTGGAGACGCAGTCGCTGACGGTCAACGATTTCGGCACCTTCGCCGGCGAGCTGACCCTGAGCAGCGAGGCCCCGACCGGCTACTACACCATCAGCCTGGTGATGGCCGGCGACGAGGAATATGAGTACACGGCTTCGGCCCGCTTCCTGGTGGCCGAGTATCGCAAGCCTGAGTTCGAGGTGAAGGTAGCGGCCGACAAAGAGGCCTACAACAACGGCGAGGAGATAGTGGTCGAGGTGGAGTCGCGGTACTTCTTCGGGGAGCCGGTGGCGGAGGCCCCCGTCGAGTGGAGGCTCACCTCTCGCGACTACCACTTCCAGGACCCGGAGGAGCGCCGCTACTCGTTCAGCGACTACGACGTGCCGTTCTGGGAGCAGCAGTATCCCAGCGAGCGACCTCGCTCCGACGGCGTGGCCAAGACCGACAGCGAGGGGCGGCTGACCCTGCGTCTGCCCGCCGACGTCAGCACCGACCCCCTGAGCCAAGTGTTCACCATCGAGGCCACCGTCACCGA
>JAUYDU010000533.1 GCA_030691665.1 Chloroflexota bacterium | reverse complement strand
CTCGGCTCGCAGAACATCGGGCTCGATTTCTTCTTCCAGCGCCTCGGCCTGGTCAAGGTCGCCCAGGCCATGTGGGAGGGGACAGAGCCCGAGCGCCAGGCCTGGTACCGGGCCTACGCCGCCGGCGTCAATCACCACATCGAGGGCCACCGCGACAGCCTGCCGCCGGAGTTCGAGCGCCTGGGCATCGAGCCCGAGCCCTGGGAGCCCCAGCACTCCCTGATGTTCTGGCGCGCCATGTCCTGGTTCCTTTCCTCGGGCGCCTTCGAGGAGAAGGCCATCTTCGCCCAGCTCATGCTGGAGATAGGCCCGACCAAGGCCGCCGACGTCTGCGGCGGCGAGCCCGCCGACCCCATCACCATCGTCCGCCAGCAGGAGGCGGCGCCAGAAGAGGGCCAGACCTTCTTGGAGAAAGCGAGAGACGCCCTGGAGGGCCTATCCCTGGCCCTGCGCCGCCTGGGCATCTCCGCCACCCGTATCGGCAGCAACAACTGGGTCATCGACGGCCACAAGTCCACCACCGGCCGACCCATCCTGGCCAACGACCCCCACCTCAACTACCCCAACCCCTCCATCTTGCACGAGGTCCACCTCACCTGCGGCGACCTCAACGTCATCGGCGCCACGGCGGCCGGCTACCTGGACGTGGCCATCGGCCACAACGAGCACATTGCCTGGGGTCTCACCACCTGCCCCTACGACGTCGCCGACCTCTATCTGGAGACCATCGACCCCCAGGACAGCAGCCGCTATCTCTTCCGCGGCCAGTCTCTCCCCTTCGAGACAGAGGAGATGGTGGTGCGCTGCCGCACCGAGGACGGCATCAGGGAGGAGCGCCGCACCCTGCGCCACACCGTTCACGGCCCCGTGCTGCTGGACAACATCGCCGGCAGATGCGTCACCCTCAAGTGGACGGGCTTCCAGCCCAGCCACGAGGACAAGGCCTTCCAGCTCGCCGCCCGGGCAACCAACCTGACCGAGTTCAAGGAGGCCCTGCGCCACATCCGGGTGGGGGCCCAGAACTTCGTCTATGCCGACGTGCAGGGCAACATCTTCTGGATGGCGCCGGCCGCTATCCCCATCCGCACCATCACCTCCCTCTACCCCCTCGACGGCGCCTCAGGCAACTGCGAGTGGCAGGGCTTCGTCCCCTGGGACGACCTTCCCCGGGCTGAGAACCCACCCGAGCACTTCATCGCCACCGCCAACAACCGGCCGGTGGGGCCCGACTACCCCTACTACATCGGCGACCGCTTCGACCGTGGCCTGCGCGCCCGCCGCATCCGCGACCGCCTCCTCGCCCAGGACAAGCTGAGCTTTGAGGACATGCAGGACATCCAGTTCGACGTCTACGTCCTCAACGCCGAGCGCTTCAAGGGCCACATCCTCGACGCCGCCGCCGAACGGCCCGACCTTTGCACCGGCAAGGTGGCCGAAGCCCTGACGCTGGTCAAGACGTGGGACAACCAGGCCACGGTGGACAGCGTCGGCTGCACCGTCTTCCACGCCTGGCTGAAGTGGATGGTGATGAACCTCATCGGTAAGCAGGTCAGCCAGGGGCTACGCGAACGCCTGTGTATGCTCGGCCGCGTGCCTCTGGCGGTGCTGGAGCGCCTGCTGGCCGGCAAGACCAACCACGACTGGCTGGGTGAGATGGGCATGTCCCTGAGCGAACTCATCCTGCGCAGCCTGGCCGACGCCGTCGCCGACCTGGAGGAGCAACTGGGGCCGGAGACAAGCACCTGGCAGTGGGGTCGCTTCCACACCCTCCTGGTCATCCACGCCCTGGGCGACTTCTCCCTGGGCCCCTTCCCCATCGACGGCAGCATCGACACCGTGCACAACGCCGTCTACCCCCTCCTGGCCAGAACCGCTCCTACCGAGGGCGGGCCGGCGATGTGCATGTGCGTGGACGTCGAAAAGGGCATGTGGCGGGCCGACAACGTCATCCCCGGCGGCCAGAGCGGCCACCCCCACAGCCCCCACCACCAGGATCAGCTCCGCCTCTGGCTGGACAACCGCTGCCGCCCGATGCTCTTCGACCGCCGCGACATCGAGGCGAACACCGAACTCATCCTGCGCCTCCGCCCCGCCGACTCCCGTTCTGCCAGCCGAGAGCGCTAGCAGTCGTAGCTGCAGGGCTTATGGCCATTAGGAGAATAGATTCCCCCGCGGATTGAAATCCGCAGCTTTGGCCGAAGCCGCGGGTTTATGGCGTTAAACAAAAAAAGTGCTTCTCTCACCCATACCGTCAGACAGGGTGACAACCCTGTAGGGGCCGAGCTTTAGCTCGGCCCTGGGCGGAGCTGAAGCTCCGCCCCTACGGGTGGGATGTGAAGTTATTTAGTTGATGACCATTAGGTCTGCTTGGCAGGGCTTGCGCCAGAGGCGCATCCGCCTTCGGCGGAAAAGCCCTGCAGCTACGACTGCTGGCGCTCTCGGCTGGCAGAGCGGGAGTCGCCGGGGCGGAGGCGCAGGATGAGCTCCGTGTTGGCTTCGAT